>CANQGG010000007.1 GCA_947601655.1 uncultured Akkermansia sp. | reverse complement strand
TACGGAGCGGGCAGCTACACCGCCACGAGCAACGCGAGCGGCAGCAGCCTGGGGGCGATGTGGGAACTCACGTATGATTTTCACCCGGTAAAAGACAACAAGAGCAACATCCTCCAGCCGCTGTTCAACGTGGCAGTGATGCACACGAGCATGGACGGCTTCAGCGAGAAGAACGCGGGGAATGTGGGTCTTGCCGCAGAGAAGCAGACGCGCGACACGGTAACGCTGGGTCTTGGGCTGCGGTGGCTGGCGGCGATCAACTCCGCGAAGGCAGTCAACCGCACGGTGAGCACGGAGGTGCATGCGAATGTGGCGCAGGACCTGGGAGACCGCCGGAGCGTAGCGAACGTGGCGCTGCTGGCAGATCCGAACTTCACGCAGAGCGTGTACGGCTCGAAGACGGGCAGCACGGCGTTCCAGTTTGGCGCGGGAGTGAACGTGCCTGTGACGCCGAACTCGCAGATCTACGTGAATGCAGGCGGCGAGTTGCGAGAGCACGCGAATGCATGGAACGCCGCGCTTAGCGTCCGCATGGGCTTCTGAGGAGGATTCACGAATTCTTCTCAAAAGAAATACAACACACACAACAGGTAAATGCAGTGCCGCTCGTCGGGGAAACCCGGCGGGCGGTTCTGTCGTATGGTAGCGTTGTATAACCCCCGAAGAGGCAATCAATCAAATTGAACAAGCCTCGCAATGCGAGAGGAATAGGAGTCTCACGTGTATTGACCATTCAAAATCTCCACAACGCGCATGAATTCAGCAAATCGTGAGTTAACTCATCAGCGCCACCCCGCCGACTCGCATGCGGGCAAAAGCTGCGCCTTCGTCCAAACTTCCTCACAACCGTCATCAGTTTCGTCCAACGTGAACCACAAATAGATAAATTTTCGAGCCATTGATGATGGAAGACCAGATTGCCGAAGTTGGGATTCTCCTTCCCGCGGCCCGGATGCGCGTATCATTGAATGTGCTAAAAAGCGTAGAGTGTCACCGAGGTTCTGGATTGCTGTGGATACAAAGACAAATTCGCAGGAAGCTTTCTCAAAGCACTTGCAGGAATTAGGTATCGATCTCATCTTCCTTGTCGGCTTTATGAGACTTCGTACCCTCCATTGTTGAAGGCGCTCTCTCGTCGCATCTCGAATATACTTTATCCTGCTTCTATCCAGTCTGCCTGGGTTCGTTTATGAGGCTCTCCGGCAAGTGAAAGAACAACTCCTCAACGAGCGCAGAAAAATATTACCAGAAGAATGAGAAGTTTTGCTTGACGTATAAAAAAAAATCTGTAGAATTTCGTCTCACAAACTTTTAATAGACATGTCAAGAATCTGCAACATCACCCTCGCCATCCCTCACAAGGGCCGCCGCATCCATCGCTCCGGTCTTGCTAAGAAGAAGGGTGGTATCGGACGACACGTCACGAAAACCGTGAACCGCACTGTATACCCCAATCTGCAAGAAAAACGCATCTGGGTTCCGGAACTTAACGGCGGACGCGGCGGCTACATCCGCATGAAGCTCACCTGCAAGGCTTTGCGCTCCATTGCCAAGAATGGCGCACTCAACACTCTGAGAAAAGCGGGTATTCTGTACTGAAGAAATTTCTCTTTTCGTTGAACGGACGGGCACTCCGGTGTGTCCCACCTGAAAAGAGACAAGGAGTATCACGGCGTTTCCAAGTCCAACTTCTCCGCTTTCTCGCACTACAACATCTGGCATTCAATGACACCGCAAAATACCAAGATTGCACTCCGCATCAACGACGGAAACCAGAATCATCATCTCTGGAATAACAGGGGCGTGTGGTGGTGCCATGTAACGGTGCATAAGCCGGATGCTACAGCTGAGAGGCTGCGTTTCTCCCTACGCACCCGTGATCTCTGCCGTGCTCGCACCCTGCGCGATCGCATTTTTGCGGATATTCGCACTCACTTTGGAATTACCGCCTAGAAGCTGAGCGTCATTTAGGGGTCTGTACCACCCGGGCGTGAGCCGTCGGAAAGCGGGCGACGCCATTGAGGTCGTGGTGTAATTCCACATCGCTGTAGCCAAGGCTGCGCATCTGCTGCTCAACTATCTCACCCTGGTCGTGCCCGACCTCCAGTAGAATAACGCCATCCGTCGCAAGATACTCGCAGGCTTCAGAGAGAAAGCGGCGAATGATGTCCAGGCCATCGTCCCCTCCGCCATACAGGGCGCCGTGCGGGTCATGAAGCACCTCGGTTTGGAGCAGCTCATTCGATCGGACATAGGGGAGATTTGCAACGATGCAGTCAAACTGAGCAGGAGGCACGAAACGGGCAAGATTTTCCTCCCCCTGAGAAGTTTTCCAGGCAGAAAAAAGATCTGTTTGGCAGGTACTTACACGTGCACCAAGAGCCGTGGCATTCTCCAGCGCGAGATCGAGAGCATCGGGAGAAACATCCGCGAGGATAACGGTGGGGAATTGTTCATGCAATTCAAGGGCAAGGGATATACCGATGACACCGGAACCACAGCCCATATCGAGAATGCGTAGATTTGCCTTCTCTCGCGAAATATGCCGTAAGGCGAGCTCAACGAGCTCTTCTGTTTCAGGACGAGGAACAAGCGCACGGGCATCGCTGCGAAAACGGCGGCGGTAAAACTCCACTTCGCCAAGCAAATGCTGCAATGGAACGCCCTGCCCACGCAAACGCAACATTTCACGCAGGCGCACAAGCTCTTGCTCTGTCGGGCAATAATCGATGTGGAGGTAGAGCCAAGTACGATTTTTGCCCAGCACATGGGCAAGCATCGCCTGCATGGAGGCACGCGCTCCTTCCACCCGCCTGGCATCGAGATACTCGGTGCCGGAGCTGAGGATCTCGCGGACGGATTTAGGAGTTGAGTTCATCAAGGCGTTCTGACATTTCTGCGTGCTGCATGTGTTCGATGAGGTCATCCAGCGCACCAGTGGCGACGACGATGTCGAGATTGTAAGCCGTGTACGCAATACGGTGGTCGGTAAGGCGATTCTGCGGAAAATTATAGGTACGAATTTTCTCCTCTCTGCCGCCGGAGCCGATAAGAGAACGGCGTTTCTCGGAATAACTTCGTTGCGCCTCCCGCTGCTTCATCTCAAATAGTCGTGCACGCAGAATCCGCATCCCTGTTTCCCTGTTTTTGAGCTGAGAACGCTCATTCTCGCAACGTACCATGATTCCCGTGGGAAGATGGAAAATCTGCACGGCAGATTCAGTGCGATTCACATGCTGCCCCCCTGCTCCGCCGGCACGGCAAGTCTCAATACGGAGATCTTCCGGGCGTATCTCTACGTCTACCTCCTCTGCTTCCGGGAGTACCGCCACGGTTGCAGTGGAGGTATGGATACGTCCCTGAGTTTCAGTGACCGGCACACGCTGGACTCGGTGCACTCCGCTCTCATATTTCAGATACCGAAAAACTTCCACCCCACTCACTCGCGCAGTGACCTCCTTGAAACCTCCTATGTCATTAGGAGAAGCATCCAACACCTCGAACTGCCAGCTGTGCGTCTCTGCATAACGGCGGTACATTCCAAGCAAATCTGCAGCAAACAGAGCCGCTTCGTCGCCGCCTGTACCGGCACGAATCTCAATGAGTGCATCACGAGATTCCAAGGCATCCGGTGGCAGGAGGGCGTACTGTACACTTTGTTCAAGATTCTCGACGAGCCGTCGCTGCGACTCAATCTCCGCCGATGCGAGCTGCGCTAATTCCTCATCTTCTCCGGCGGAAAGCTTCTCGTACTCCTCCAGCTGCTCTCGAGCCACAATGAGAGCCTCCCAATCCTCCAGCAGTCGGACAATCCGACTCCTCTCGCTCATCAGAGCACACGCGCGCTTGCGGTCATCATAGAGCCGGGGATCCTCAACGAGCCGATCCAGTTCGTTGAGGCGCTCACGCCGACGCTCAATGAGTGATGCATAATCCATGCGGCGAGCATCGTAGCACAGAGTGGTGTATTTTGCAAGGATAGACGCGTGGACTCAGGAGAGTTCAGCAGAATCGATCGGCCTCTTCTCTAATGCCCGCCAAGCCCAAATGATATAAAGCAGGACAAAGGGAATGAAGAGAGAAACAACGCTCATTACGCGTAACGTAAATTCGCTTGAGCAGCTGTTGGCAAGAGTGAGGGAACTTTGGGGATCAGCCAGCGATGGATAATAAACGCCACCAAAGCCCCAGCCCGCGCTCAGCAGCAAAGCCAGCACAGTGAGCACCGTGCCGCATCCTGCCCACCAGATGCCGCAGCGACTGCCGGACTTTATAATGGGCAACAGCAGACCGACGAGCACCAATACGACGCCCACCAGCAGCAGCGCCAGAAGTTCCGGGCGATCCAGCAACACGTTCAGGAATTTCATCTCCATGGGCACTATTCTGCCGGCAGTTTCCACAGCTTCGGAGACTACAAAACCGGTAGCGGAAAGCCAGCAACCAACAAAGCTTAAAAAGAAGACGAGAAAGAAAGCAATCTCCCAGGGCAACATCTTCAGCCCGCGCGCGCGCAGGTCTGCGTCACTCACCCGATTGAGAAAATACAGATGCGCAAGACAACGAGCCAACATCAGCACCGCGAGGCCAAGCAGTACATTACGAAAATCCGCCACGGCTTCCAGCCCATGCCAGGGCGTTGTCCATGATGAAATGGCGGATGGAGCAACAGCGTTAGCAATATTAACCTTGTTCACTACGAAGTTGGCACCGAAAAAGAAAGTACCCACAGCGGTACCAACGAGAACGGGACCGAGCACGCCGTTCAGGAAAAGAAACGTGCGGTAGACTCCCTTGCCAAGAAGATTTGAACGCTTGTGCATAAACTCGTATGAAACGGCCTGAATCACAAAGCAGAGGAGGATGAGCATCCACACCCAATACGCCCCGCCGAAGCTCGTAGAGTAAAAGAGCGGGAAGGATGCAAAAAACGCCCCGCCAAAAGTCACTAATGTGGTGAATGTGAGTTCCCATTTGCGCCCCGTAGCCAGCAAAAGCATACGCCTCTGTTCCTCGGTGCGTCCCAACTGACAAATAAGGGTTTGCCCTCCCTGGACAAACATGAGGAATACGAGAAGAGCCCCAAGTAAGCAAACAAGGAAACACCAGTATTCTTGTAGAAATGTATAAGTCATTGGTAGAAGAAGTTGAGAGATGAAACAATTATTCAGCAGCAGGAGCTTTTGAGGAAGATTCAGGACCATCCGCCACAACACGAAGCATGATGCACAGTTCCGCTAAAAGCAGCACCGTGAAGAGCACAAGGAATATCCAAAAGGTCAACTGCACCGAACTCGTCGCCAAACGTGACACTGCCGCGCAATTCGGCAGCAACCCCTGAATCGCCCATGGCTGACGTCCTACTTCCGCTACCACCCAACCGGCTTCACTCGCTAAATATGCCAGCGGTATGCTCAACAACACGCCCAGCGGAATCAACCTCACTCGCTCAATACGGTGTCCCAACAGGAGAAGCCCTGCAAAGAGCGCCACAAAATACCCGCCCAGAATTACCATAACGCGGAAGGAATAAAACGTAACGGCAACGGGGGGAACAAGCTCCTCCGGAGAATTCAGGTAGCCATACCCCATGTAATGGAAAGAGCGCCGCAAACTTTCTTCGGCAGTCTTCGCCGCAGCACCATCCCCTGCCTCTCTCGCAGCGCGGTAGGTGACAAGGGATTGAATGGCTTTTTTCCCGATTGCCATCTGCTGATCGGCAGAAAGAGCGGGCAGCCCGTCCTCTCCCGGATAACCGCCCTCAAGCAGGTTGCGAATACCTGGGACATAACCATTCGGATCATTTGTGGCAAGGATGGAAAGCGCACGAGGAATCTCCACCTTGAAGAGGAAGGGATCCTCCTGTGGGTTTGCCCAGTTCACCCCAGGCTTCAATAGACCGACGCCCACGAGACCGACACCCTGTCCACCGTCCACTAAACCTTCCGCTGCAGCAAGCTTCATGGGCTGGATACGCGCAATCTGCACAGCGCTCTGGTGACCGGTGAAGCCGGTAGCAATGGCTGCGATGAGACCCACAATACTTGCCACGCGGATGCTTGCACGAGCAAAGTCACTGTGTCTGCCGCGCAGCAGGTACCAGCTGCTCACCCCCACAACAAACACCGCACCCAACACCCAGGCAGAAGTGACCGTGTGTAAGAACTTCATCACCGCAACCGGAGAGAGAGCCACGGCAGCGAAACTCACCATCTCATTGCGTACGGTCTCGGGATTAAAATCCATCCCAACGGGAAATTGCATCCACGCGTTAGCTACAAGAATCCACCAGGCAGAGAGTGTGGCTCCAAGCACAGTCATCCAAGTGGACATCAGATGAGTACCACGGCTCAGCTTATCCCATCCGAAGAACATCAACGCGATAAAAGTAGCCTCCAGGAAGAACGCCACAATACCCTCGACCGCCAACGGCGCGCCGAAAATATCTCCGACAAACCAGCTGTAGTTACTCCAATTCGTGCCAAACTCGAATTCGAGGATGATACCTGTAGCGACACCAACGGCGAAATTCACGCCGAAAAGCTTCATCCAAAAACGTGTCAGTCCCTTCCAAAACTCGTGTCCGGTCTTCACGTATATGCTCTCCATGATGCACATGATAAGCCCGAGACCAAGGGTGAGCGGCACGAAAACCCAGTGGTACATCGCGGTGAGTGCGAACTGCGCGCGTGACCAGTCAATAAGGGAGGGATCAATAGGTTCCATAGCGGTGAGGTGAGGTGCGATTGGTGAGTTCCGTCGCCACGGCACGGCTGTTCTCCTCTGCAGTACCCTGCAGCTCCGGTTCAAAATAAAACACGCGCAGCAAGCCAAATACCACCGCCAGTTTCACGAGAATCACACACCAGAGCGTCCGCCCCAGCGTCATCCCGCGAAACCCATCTCGGTAGAATTCGTAGATGCCTCGTAAACTCACCGCTCTTCATTCTAGCTTTCATTTCTCATCGACGCAAGAAAATTAAAGATTTATCCCGTAGATATTTCCTGTTGTCTCCACCGACCCATCCGGATAAGTTGTGTATTTTTTTCGCTCCGATTCCTTCATAAACCGAGGCCTTTCCAAGAGCCCCGTGCAAATGGTGAAAGCAATGGCGACGTACACAATAGCAACCGCGAGGTCAAACGGGATAACAGCAAATAGAAAAGTTCCCATTAAACAAAAGTCTGAATGTGACCAATGGGGCAATACACCAAACTAACGCTACTTGTTTGGAACACGCATCGTGCCCGTGGATTCTTCCGTCGCATCAACAGATAAACAATGCCAGCCACCGGCATACCTAAACACGCCGCCCGGCGCCACCAGGAGAAGTGCGTATATGTTTTGCCGGTAAGTGGGACCTTAGAAAACGCAGAACTGCTACAGGACACGTGGGGAAACGCAGAGAGTCACCACGACCCACTCCGACACCTGTGTGTCGGCTTGATGGTTATCCGGCATCGGACCTTACTCCTCGCTTATCTCCACAAAAGCCACCCTGTACAGACCTTCCTCCTTTGCGAAGGGAGAGAGTACGGAGAAATCAGCATTCCTGCTCCTTGGATTGTGGCATCTTCCCCGTCGTGAAATACTGCTCGATTTCCTCCAGGGTACGCCCCTTCGTTTCCGGAAGGAAAAAAGCGGCGGTGATGAAATAGATCACTGTAAAGCCAGCAAGGGTAAAGAACACGCTGGAGTAGCCATAGGCTCCGACCCATGGCAGGAACGTGCCGGCGATCGTAGTGGAGACACCCTGGTTGATAAGCAGCGCAATAGCCATGCCGTTAGCCCGGATGCGGGTGGGCATCAATTCAGAAAGCGCGAGCCACACGCATACACCGGGACCTGCGGCATAAAACGAGATGAAAACCACGAAAAACACTGTGACGAGCCAACCTGTAAGCGGGGCAGGTTTCATACCCACCTCAGCACGAGTGATCTCCAAAGGTTGCAGCGAACCGGGTTCAGGATGATCATTCCAAAAACAGATATGGTCTACCGCTGTTGGTTTCGGAACAAAAGCCGGAGCAATGATGGCTCGGTCGCTGTTGCTCTCCAGCTCCAATAGCGCTTTTTCCAACGCCCCGACATCAGTACCATCAGCTGGTTTCACCTGACTTTTGCGCACCTTGTCGGAGAGTTTAAAGACCTTCACCTTTTCAATGGCGTCCTTATCCAAATCTGCAAGGAAAGAGGCTTGAGCAGCGGCAACATCCACGTCGCCCATGGCGTCGTCCACATAGGGCTCGCTCAGGCCTGCTCTATTCACCGTATCAAGGCAGGCAGCCCGATCAAACTTCTCTGCAACAACCTGGTTGGAGGAGTCTCCCTGTTTGTAGGTGACGATGAGCTGCATACCGGGAGCGATGGATCCGCCCTGCATGAGCTCGGGTCTCTGGACGGCAGCGGCCTTCACAGCATCATCCACGGAGACCTTGGCGTAGGCGCCCAGTCCTTCATACTGTTTCACCTGAGCCTGCACGAAGCTTGTGACGTCGACACGCTCATTTTCAACATTCAGGAACATCAGTCCCACACCGGCAAGCCCCACAATGATACCGAGCGTACCCATCTTGAGCAGGAAGGTACGCCCCTTCTTATCCACGAGGGAGACGGCAACAATGGTCATGAGCATATTGACCACCTTGATGGCAACATCCGCATAGTTGGCGCTCTCGCCTTGCAAGCCAGCCTGCTGGAAGATCTTCACGGAATAGTTGAGCACAGAATTGATGCCCGTAGCCTGCGTACACGCTAATACAATCACGGCGAGGACAAACGGAATCACGTACTTGCGCTGCAAGAGACTATCGCCCTTGGCTGCAGCCGCAATGGCGGCCTTCTCTTCCTCAGCGGCAACATCTGCAGCCTTCATTTCCGCAAGAATGTCCTTCGCAGCGACTTCTCCATTATTTGCGGCCAGCGCGATAAGAGCCTCTTCCTCACGCCCGCGACGATAGAGCCAGCGGGGAGATTCCTTCAGGCGAAACGCCCCGAAGAACAGAATAAGTCCCGGCACCGCTGAGCACCAGAAAATTGTTTGCCATGCCATCGTTTTTGCTGCATCATCTACGGTCACATCCATTGCGGAACCCACGAGTTTTGTCGTCAGCAATCCCACAAGAGCGGCAAACACGAGTCCGACGGTAAGGAGGAACTGGAACATACCGGTCCCCTTGCCTCGAGAGCCGGCATCCAGACACTCGGCAAGATACATCGGCACCACCACACCAACCAATCCGGCGGAAGCCCCCTGCAGAATGCGTCCCCCCATGAGCACATTGAACACACCGTTGGAGAAGCAAATTACCGGGATGCTGAGGGTGAAAAGCAGAGCCGAGAGGATGATCACTTTCTTACGCCCCATCCATTCCGCCAACACACCTGCGAACAGCGAGGAAATCACCGAGCCAAGCAGCACAGCCGCCACCACCACCGATATCTGTTGCGGAGTGTAAGTCGAGGTTTGCTCAATGTACGGGACTGCGGCCGCGATCACCCCAACGTCAATCCCATAAAGCAAACCACCCAGACCCGCCATCACCATCAGGTAACGCGCATAACGCCTTACGGAATCGGTCACACCGTTTGCAGCTAGACTTGTACTCATAACGGATGCATTATAACACCGGCTGCCTCATGCGCAAGAAAAATGTCGGATTGCACCTATCAACAACAAAACATTCCTGAGAAAATGAGTAATTTAGAAACAGACACTCAATCGGCTTGTAAAATGAGAAAGTCGGGAGTATAATAGCGCGCAACAAATCATGGTGGCATATATATTCCTATCAGATGAGGTCATCAAGCAAACGTTGAACCTGTTTGAAAAGGGCGGCGTGCTGATGTGGCCTTTGCTGGCGTTATCATTCATTGCTCTGATGGTCATCATCGTGAATCTGTGGGTTACGCGGGAAGGAGCGGTACTGCCCCTTCGCCTTGTCCCGCTGGTGGAAACGCGGATACGACGGAAGGACTACGCAGGACTCACAGACCTGTGTGAAGAAAACGACTCGAGTTTCACGCGCACGCTGCAAGTGGTCATGCTTTTCTTGCAACGCAATCCCCGGGCAAACATCGACGAGGTACGGGAGGTGGCAGTTGCCGAAGGATCGCGTCAGGCAAATATGCTTACACGGCAAACTAGCTGGCTTGCAGACATCGGCGGCATTGCTCCGATGATCGGTCTATTGGGAACAGTGCTGGGGATGATGCGGACCTTCACGGAAATGGCAGCAGGTAATTTTGAGGGTGTGAAGCAGATGCAGATGGCCAGTGGCATCTCAGAGGCAATGATCACTACTGCCGGAGGTTTGGCGCTCGCCATCCCCTGCATGCTTTTTTATGTAATCTTTCGCAATCGCATCCAAAAACGTATTGCTGATATGGAGGCAGCCGTTACGCATGTTCTCTCGCTTATTTCTGTGCAGATGAATAGAGAACAGCGGCCGGTGAAAGCAATCCAATCAGCAATGGGAAATTCGGAAGCGATACCAGAAGCAGAACCAAGGCGCAACTATCCTCAAGCCTCCGACCTACGCTGATGAAGTTCAATGTGAAGATGCCGGATTGCATCGGATTCCAGCTTGCTCCCATGCTGGACGTGGTGTTCCTACTGCTCATCTTCTTTGTCGTCACCCAGAAATTTATCCTCAATGAGCAGGATTTGAAGGTGAAGGTTCCTACGGCGCCCAAGACAACGGAGGAAGCCTCCCGTGCCATTGACGAAATTATCATCAATGCGCGCGAGGAAAACGGCGAACTCATCATTACCATTGATCGAGAAGTCTTCACGCGCGAAAAATTACTCTCTATGCTACAGCGTATGATTGCCGTGAATCCCAACCAACCTGTACGCATCCGCGGTGACGCTGAAATGCGCTGGCAAAAAGTGGCTGATGTGATTTCCACCTGCTCCCAAGCCGGAGTCTGGAACGTCTCCTTCTCCAAGCAATTGCCTTCTCAAGCCAAATAACTCGCTCCTCTTACATATACGCACATAACGATGCTCGCTTGTCCTCCTCAAACTGCTCTACTCCCTCTTATCCTGCTGGCAGCTGTCGCGCATGCACCAGTGCATGCGCAGGATGCCGCCCTGGCGGCTAACCCGCAGGCAGATGCTCTTGCCATAGCCGAACAACTTTACAATCAGGCACGCGGACAAACTGATGAAAGCAACCAAAAACTTGAGGATCTCCGACGCGCGGCTGATCTCTTTGCCGATTACCTTCAGAAATACCCCAACGCAAAGGAGCGTGACAAAGCCCTTTATCTCCAGGCTATCTGCAGGGAGGAAGCCGGGGAATCAGCTGCGGCTAACGTGCTACTCGGACAACTTGCGAACAATTTTCATGGAGAATATGCAGCAGCAGCGGCCTACAAACTCGGCACGCAAGCGACTGACCGCTCTATTTGGAACAAGGCAGCGGGCTATTTCCGCATCGTGGATCGTGAAACGCGGCGACCTGCATTGCAGCAGGATGCCCTCTATCGATTAGCCCGCGCGCTGCTGCAGCAGAATCTGCGTCACGAGGCAGAAAACATCCTCTCACGCCTCTGCGAGTTGAAGGGCGTGCAACCTAGTATCCTGCAAGCAAGTCTTCTGGCACTTGCACAGCTTAAAACTGAACAATCAAAGGATGCTGAAGCATACGCGCTTTTCACGCGACTTCTGGGGATGAAGGATCTGGAAAAACCGGTACGTGGCATGGCAACCCTTCAAGCCGCTCGCCTTGCCTCTCAGTTGGGACGCGATGCTGAATCTCAGGCTCTTTACGACAAAATCTCGGACACCGAGGAAATGGCACAATACACTGCGGAAGCCCAGCTGGAAACCTTGGTGCGAATGTATAAACGTAAGGACTACTCCGGAATCTTTAAAAAAGTTTCCCAAAATTATCATCCATTGAAAGATCCGGAAAAAGAGGCACGGCGCGCGCTCATCGTCGGTCAGGCGTACCTGGATCAGGAAATGTATCAGGAAGCAGCGGCATGGTTTGAGATGGCAGAGCGATACCAGCCGGGCGGCACAGTGGGAGCGGATGCTGCTTATCGCCGTATTGTGTGCGCTCAGCAGCTGCGATCAGACAATCTGCTATCCCTCGCCTACAAGTTCCTGAGCACCTATGCAGCACCCGGATCGGCGGCGGCAAACATGGCTATTTGCGATTGGGTGCGCTTCACATACGCTGATATTGTGATGGCAGCGGATCCTGAAGAAGCGGCTCGACAATTTGACGCACTACGCATTGAACAGCTGCCAAAGGAGATGCAAGCGGATGCCGAATACAAAAAAGCATGGTGCGCAGCACAAGGAACCAGCTACGACCCCATTCCCACTCTCAATCACTTCATTGCCACCTACAAGCAGGAGCCTCGGCTGCCTGATGCTTACGCACTGCGCGGTTCTGTTTTGGCCAGTCAGGGGAAAATCGGTGAAGCCTTGCGAGACTTCGATGACGTGTTGCAGCGTTACCCAAACTCTCAGGCGGCTCTCGTCTGTTGGCAAAAAGCAGCGCACGCCAGCAAGAATGATCCTCAGCGCATGATTCGCTATTACGAAGGGCTTCTCAACTGCAAACAGCGGGGTATCAAACCAGCTGCGCTCGCGGAAGCTCATTACAGCATTGCCTGCGCCCTCTACGAAACCCAACCGGAAGCTGCTGTTCCGCATTTTACAGAAGCAAGCTCCATTGCACCGGATATTTACGGTTCTCGAGTGGAAACCGCTCTCGTACAGTGCTATTTTAAAATGCAGGATGCTGATCGCCTGAAACGTGCCCTTTACAATCTGAGGCAAACAAACATGGCATCCTACAATGCCCTGCCACCAGGCATCCTGCGCTGGTGCGGCTGGATGTGTTTTCAAAAAAATGATTTTGCCGGGGCAGATCGCCTGTTGACGGATGCCATCGCACGAGAACCAAAGGAATCATATACTGCCTCGGATGGTAGCAAACAGGAACGACCAAAGGTCGAGCCTATCGTTTGGAAACTCCTGGCTCACTCCCTGTTGGAATTGGGGCAATACAAGCGGGGACTGGAGGCGGCACGCAACTACATCGCCATGGAGAAGCAACCTTACCGCAAGGCGGAGGGAATGCGAGATTTAGCTCGATTGCAGTTAGAATCCGGTATGTTTTCGCGAGCGCGAAGCACTTGTGAACAAGCTGTCTCCATGGGTATTGATGGTCCCATCAAGTCTTCACTCCTCATTACTTTGGGAGACACATATTTTGCGGAGGGGCAATACGATGAAGCCTCTCGCTACTACGGACGAGTGGCAAACGTAGTGAGCGATGCTGAACTCAAACCCCTGGCGACGTATAAACTCACAGAGGCTCTCAAGCGCAGTGGCAAAAGTGTCGAGAGCTCACAATACAACGAGGTTCTGAAGACGGAATTCCCACAGTGGACTCCTCCGCCAGACGCGCAGCGACTAATTCACAGCGCAAGTACGACCAAGGATAAATAAGGCATGTTTTTTTCACAGGAACAAAACCGGCATAAGCACTGGTACCACATCCTGAGCATAGGGAACAGAAAACTCAGGGTTCTCATGGCGGCAGGGGTGTTTTTTGCCGCTGTTTTACTCGCTGTGCTAATCGTCTACTCCGTGCGAGCAGCAGGATACGATCCGAAGCAGCTTATCAGTAGCCTGCCAGGCTGTACCCTCTACGACAGCAATCAGCACCCTGTCGCAACACTAACGCCGCATGACAATGCTCCGGTGACATGGGGAGAATTACCATCACATCTTGTGGAAGCTTTTCTTGCACGGGAGGACAATTATTTTTTTGAGCACCGCGGCGTAGTTTATTCTGCTCTCGTTCGTTCTGCGCTGCATAATTTGCTTTCTCTAAGCTACAAGCAGGGAGCCTCTACCATCACCATGCAACTTACGCGTCATGTCTTTGATCTTCAAGGCAAAACAATTGATCGCAAGCTGCTGGAAATCATGCTGGCGCAACGGCTTGAGAGCCTCTACGACAAGACGACCCTGCTTTGCCAATATCTCAGTCGTATCTACTTCGGGCAAAATTGTTACGGGCTGCGTGAGGCGGCACATGCTTACTTTGGAAAAGAAATCAGAGAGCTCTCCACTGCTGAATCTGCTCTGCTGGCAGGCATTGTCCGTGCACCCTCGTTGCTTAATCCTGTACGTAGTGCGGAACGTGCTGCAAAAGCCCGCAATGAGACTCTGGAGCGCATGCGCGAACTCAACTACATCTCGCAGGAAGAATACGAGGAGGCAGTAAACGAACCTGTCAACCAATCGCTTCATACGGTGCAGAAAGGAAACAAGGCTCTCACTTATCCGGCCATGTGGGTCAATGCAGAACTGGATACGCTGCCTGGAATCGCCCGAGAAAGGGGACATGGGCTATCCGTGGTAAGTTTCCTGATGGAGCAGCTTCAACAATACCTGGAACAGGCCGTGCACGAAGCTCTCAACTCCCTTGAAGACCCAAAAGCGCCCTACCCCGCTGCGTGGGCAGCAAAGGGTGACGCTGAGAAGTCTTTTCAAAAACTATTTGCTGCAACGAAGCGACCGATTAATCTGCAACGGGGAAATGCCCCCGCTCAACGTGGAAAAATCAAGCTGCAAACCTGCGCGCTTGTTATTGACGCTCGGTTGAATCACCGAGGGAATGTTCTGGCAGTCACGTGCGGGCGTAACTCGTCTGACGGCATCAACCATTGGCTGGATCAAGTTATGCCTGGCCGAGCAGCAGCACCATTTGTTTTCTACGGCGCCTGTCTCCCCGGTCGCACCGAACAACATATTGTAGCGCACAGCGCACGAATCACGGGAGCACGCCTGGGCCACGGCGTCGTAAGCGACACGCTCAGTTCTCTTTTGCCTGATGTGAAGCTGCCAGGAAAAGGTGACGAACAAGCTCTCTACGATGGGCTTTTCTACCTGCGAAAAATTGATTTAGCTCGACTCCTCTTTGCTCTGCAAAATGCAGGTCGTAATTACCGCCTGCGTCTTGTCTCCACGGTATGGAGCAATGGGCAGAGGTTGATTTACGCCGCCGATCACGACTCTCCGCCGCAGGAACTAATGCGACGTGAGGGAGCTGTGGCTGTCTCTCATCTTCCTCCCTTCCGATACAGCGAAGGTCTGCCTATTACTCTGCATGAGGAGCTCCCGGAAAATGGAGGATACTGGAGTATGGTATGCAATGACCGAGGTGTGGCCGTAATTCTCTGGTGCGGTGTACTGGACGCTGCAGGAAAACCTGCAGAAGTCACTCCTCAATTCCGGAAACTCCTCAGCCATGCAACGGAAAATCTGGCTGAGGATTTACACACAACCGCACGCCGAATGCTGCGTGAAGCCGCAAACAAACCATGAACGATTATATCCACGAAATGGAAAGCGCGAAGCAAGCCGCGCGTATGGCAGGCGATTTGCTGCAAAAGCATTTCGGCGAAAAACTTATCGTGGATGAACGCACTGCGCACGACATCAAACTACGCCTCGACAAGCAATGCCAGCAGCTCATTCGCAGCACCCTTGCCGCTGATTTTCCCTCGTATGCTTTCCTCGGCGAAGAGGGCGGCAATGGCGGAGAAATTGAATGGATCGTCGATCCCCTTGACGGCACGGTCAACTTCTTCTACGGAATCCCTATTTTTTGTGTGAGCATCGCCTTGCGCGCGCATGGCGTCCTGCAACTCGGCTGCGTCTATGCTCCCATGACTCGAGAGCTTTACACAGCACAGCTTGGCGGCGTACCTACGCTCAACGGTAAGCCAATCCATGTATCCACTCGCTCACAAATGGAGCAAGCCGTTGTTTTTGTGGGACATGGCACCCACGATGGCTCTGGTGCAACCGGCATACGCCGTTTCGCGCACATTTCTTCGCAAGTTTGCAAAGTGCGCATTCTTGGAAGCGCAGCTCTTTCGCTCTGCTACATCGCCGCTGGCAAGCTGGATGCCTATATTGAGCAGAGCATCCACCTGTGGGACTTCGCCGCGGCGCAAGTCATCCTGGAGGCTGCCGGCGGCAAGCTGGAGTTTACCCCGCGCACCAGCGATGCGCTGACGGGAGCCGTCCTTGCATACAATGGTCTGCTGCCCATCCACGATACACTTCACAAGATCTCCTTTGATCCATTATGAGCAAAAAGCGACACGCCCAATCGACGCCTCTGCCATCGCCTCGCCGCCTGGCGTGGGACTGCCTCTGTCAATGGGACGCCAATCCTAATATTTTCGCTGACACCCTCATTCAACGAGCTAGCGCTCATCTCGGCGAGAAGGATCGCGCCATGCTCCAGTCTCTTGTACTGGGCACATTGCGTCACCTGCAACTCCTCGATTACACCCTCACCACCATACGCGGCAAGCGGCACCTGCAAAAGAATGCACGCTGGCTACTTCTGTGCGCCCTCTGCCAGCTCCTCATTCTTGGCTACCCGGAATACGCCGTCGTGAACGAGTCCGTAAAACTGGCTCCGCCAAAACTCCGCCCCGTAATCAATGGTATTCTAAGATCTGCTGTGCGTGGGCGTGATCAGTGGCAAGCCGAGCTGTCCAATCTCCCCATGGCTCTGCGGTATTCCATGCCTGAATGGCTTGTGGAACGCTGGCTAAACCGCTTTGGTAAACAGGATTGTGAGGTACTTCTTCAATCTTTGCAGCAACCGGCACGTGTCTACGTGCGCATCAATGCCATCCGACCTCCCGAAATCATCCCCGCAGACTGGCAAGCCCTGACGAATGCTCCGAACTGGTACGCCCTGCCGGATGGCAACTTACCTTTCGAGGAACTCAAATGTGGTCAGGTTTACATTGCTGATCCCTCTACCCGATACAGTGTCGATCTTCTGGCTCCTGCAAAAGGGGAAAAAATACTGGATTGCTGTGCTGCGCCAGGCGGTAAATCCTCAGCCATACTCAGCCTCACTCACGGCGAATGCTTCCTGCTTGCGACTGATGCGGAGAAAAAACGTCTCCCTATGCTGAGCCAAAATCTTGAGCGAACAGGCGCGCACACAGCCGTGCATGTACAATATTGCGACTGGGCTGCAGGCTGTCCGCAAGCACTGCTCGCGCAATTCAATGCCGTCTTGGCAGACGTGCCGTGCAGCAACACAGGCGTTCTACGCAGGCGCGTCGATGTACGCCACCGAATTTCCATCCGTGAGCTAAAGCGCCTCACAGATATCCAGTTAAGCATTGCAGAGCACGCCATGCAAGCTGTTTGCCCCGGTGGTAGATTAGTATATTCTACATGTTCCATCGAACCGGAAGAGGATTCTGAACTTGTACAACGCCTTTTGAAACTTCACCCGGAATGGCATTTAGCCGCAGAGCGGCTTGTTCTTCCCCATCAGGAGGGCACAGACGGCGCATACGTTGCTCTACTCATCGCGCCTTCACAATTTCGTTCTTAAAATCAACTAACGAACATGCGTAAGGTGTCTTTGAAACAAAAATCATTCTCTGATCACAGGTCAGGCATGTAGGGGCGTATGGCAACGCACACCTCCTGCTCCCCACACCTTAAGTCTCCGAATGCACTTGACTTCCTTTTTGTTCTTTTCAATTTCACAGAACTTTTGTAAATAAGAGATCATTCACCCACATAACGTCGATCATGTCTTACGAACCTGAGTTAACCTTCCTAGGCTGGGATGCCCCCGCTGTCCAACTGGTAGGCGACCGTTTACTGGAGCTCAACAGGGAAAATCCCGATGCATTCCGTCGCGCCACCGTTGTAACCCTCACGTCTCCAAGCGCCAAACGTTTGCGAGAGTACGTGGCAGAGCGGGCTGCGGAGCCTATCCTGATGCCGCGCATCGTGCAGCCCGGACGTCTGCTGCCGGAGAAGGAAGGCAAGGAGAATGAACAACTCATCACATGGGTGAGGACGTTGCAACGCTTGTCGCCCGAGTCGTACACAACCTTGCTTGGCGAGCGGGAGGGGACGCTGAGCGACCGTCGCGCTCTCGGTACGGCCCATCAATTGCTACACTTGCGCACCCTTCTGGAACAGGAAGCTCAGACGCCGGAAACCATCTACCGGAAGCTCGAACGAAAGTCCGGCGACACCTCCCCGGACCAGCCTTTCATGGACGAGGAAAGTGAGCGCTGGAAGGAATTCAGTGAGCTCTGTGCGGAAGTGGACCGCTTGGCGCCGCCGAGCGAACCCGAGTCCCTGCAGCCGCGACCGAAAGAGGAGAGCATGATCATCCTCGCCGCCCTGCCGGAGTTGACCGCCCGTCTGCGCGAGACGTTGGAGGACGTGCTGGCGGAGCGTCCCGGACACGTGAAGGTCTGGGTGAATGCGCCGGAGGAGGAGCGAGCCCATTTCGACGCCTGGGGCATGCCTGTCACCGAACACTGGTCGGCGCGTCCCATCGACATCCCGGAAGAGAGCATCCTCAGACCCGCGGACGACGCGCAGGATTTTGGCGCCCGGGCAGTCCGAGAAGCCGGGGGGTGTCCTTCGGATGAGGTGGAGCTCGGGCTGTGCGATCCCTCGTTTTCTTCCGACCTCTGCACGGCATTCGCCCACACGGAGGGGAATCGCTGGCGACTGCAGCTCAGCGCCGGACGCAAACTCACCACGATGGATGCCGCGCAGCTTCCGGCGCGTCTGCTCCACTACGTCGAAACAGCCAATCAACTCCACCTCTCCAAGAAGGGGACGAGTCCTCTGGACATAGCCGACTCGGAATACATGTTTGCCTTCATCAACCTCCTGCGCACGAGTGTCCTTCTCCGCAACACCCCCGCCGAGGGAGCAATGGACGCCACGCTCGATGAAGTGATTGCGGAGAATCTCCCGGGATCGGTTCAGCGGTTCCTCGACCTCCTGTGCAGGAAGAATGTGGACTGCTTTCGCCGCGCCCGGCAGTTGTACGATCTTGCGCAGAAGTGTCTCGCCTCCTCCACGCTCCCCGAAGCCCTGATCGAGTTTGCTGACATCATCGAGGGATCCTGTCCCGAGCCTTCTCACGACACGCTTATCATCTCCGACGCCCTGCGTGAAGCCGCGCAGGTGGGCGCCGCACCCGACATCACCCCCGAGCTCACGCTCCTGATGCTCCAGCAGCGTTTCGAAAGCGCCACTTGTCGTCCCGACCAACCGGACGAAAACGACGAACCGACCGTGGAGACCGTTGACTGGATCGAGCTGCCGTACACGCGCGGGAAGCGACTCCTCCTGCTGGGGCTGCATGAAGGCTGCGTGCCGGAGGCGGGCGGCAACGCGGGCCTCCTCACGGAGAAGCTCAAGGAGCTCGTGGGTCTGCCCACGCAAAATTCCCGCAGCGCGCGGGACGCCTTTCTGCTCACCGCCCTCCTGAAGAGCCGAGGAGCAGCGGAAAATGTGCGCATTCTTACAGCCCGCCAGGGAACGGATGAGACCCCCATCGCGCCCTCGCCCCTCCTCCTTCGTTTCCCTGAAGATCATGCCGGTGACCTCGTCAAGCGCGTGCAAAAGCTTTTCAGCGACCCGGAGGAGGCTAAGGCACCGAAAGTCTATGAGCAATTCCGACTGCTTCGGCAAACGGCTTCCTCCCCTGCCCCGGTGCAGACGACGGGAGAGAATGAGGAAGAACACCCCATGGAAAGCATCGAGCTGATTGCCCAAGGCAAACCGAATCCGTTCTCAGCAGACTCATTCTTCTCCCCCTCGCTCATCAAGGATTTCCTGACCTGTCCCCTGCGCTTTTGGCTGAATAAACTCCACGGCATCTCTCCCTCCGACTCCTACAAGGACAGCACACGTGAACTCCAGGCGAACACCTACGGTACCATCCTGCACCGTATCCTCAAGCAACTGGTCGAGCGTTACCCAGAGCTCCCGCCGGGGGTCGAACTCGACAGTCTGAACCGTGAAATTAACGAGTATGCGCGGGAACTCCTGCAGCAGGAATTCGGCGCCTACTCTGCCGATCGAAGGAACTCTCTGCCCGTTTTCCTGCAGAATCAACGCGAAACCATGGGCGAGAGCCTTCAACTCTTTGTTGCCCGCCACGTGAAAGATCTGAGCGAAGGCTGGTGCCGGGTGCACCTAGAATGGCCGGTGGAAACCGAGCTCGATCTGCCGGATGGCTCGTTCGCTCACCTCAAAATGATCATCGACCGCGTGGATTACAATCCCGACAAAAAAATCTACCGCATCATCGATTACAAGACAAGTAGCGATACGCCGCAGGAAAAACATCTGGCAACCATCCGGAATAAATTTTTGGGCACGAGGATGAAAGACTTCCTCCCTGTCTATCATGAAAAAAAACGGTGGGTGGAAGTGCAACTCCCGCTGAATGCATACGCGCTCATGCGGCTTGAGAATCCCGACACCATACCGGAGCTTGCTTATTACAACCTTCCACGCGGCAAAGCCGTCAAGTACAACGCCTTCCAATATAACAAAAAAAATATAACGGCTGAGGACATTAAAAACGGAATAGAAACCGCCAGGCAGGCGATCGACCTTATTCTTCGCGGACTCTGCCTGTACTCCCGTGAAGACTTCGGCGAAACACCCAAGGATTCAACCAGAGATTTCCTCTCCTTCGACACCCCCGCTATCGACGATCATCTGCGCGACGTTTGCGGTCTCTCTTCCAAATAACCCTTCAATTTTACAACTATGTCTGCACTTGTTACAGGATGTTCCATCGCCGCCTCTGCCGGCACCGGTAAGACTTACCAGCTCACCTCGCGCTACCTCGCCCTGCTCACGCTCGGGGCGCCTATCTCCTCACTCGTAGCCCTCACCTTCACCCGAAAAGCGGCCGGAGAATTCCGTCGGCGCATTTTTCAAGCGCTGGCGGAAGGCGCCGAGGATAAAAGGGAGGGAGGGCGCAATGTCCTCACCGCCCGCATTTGGTCTACCTGGACGGATGAGGAAGCCCCCCTCTATCCGGAGGCTATTCCTTACGTCAAGAGGGCAGAAAAGGAAAACTGCTTCCCGGAGGAGCTCTCCGACTTGCCCGAAATTCTGCGCCTGAATCAGGAAAAGTACCGAAGCCTCCTGCGGGAACTCGTTACCGCCGGTTCCAAGCTCCGACTTTCCACCCTCGATAGTTTCTTCAACACCCTGCTGCGTACGCAAGCCTTGTCACTTGGTGTTGCGGGAATGACGACCATTTCGGACGAGGATCTCAAGCAGGCGCAAGAGAGAGCGCTCCTCGCCACCATTTCCCGACTCGACAGCGAAACCGTCATCAAGTTTCTCCGAAGCTTCCGATGCAAAGGTAAAGACATCCTGCAGACTCTCGATGACTGGATCTATAAATACGGGGATAAGCTGCGTGAACGTCCTGCCGACGGCAGCACCTACGCAGCTCCTTTCAATCTGGAGGATTTGTCAGACATCCCGGCTCTTGACTCTGTAGCATACTCACGAAAAATAGACGCCCTCGAAGCTCATTTCCAAGAGATTACCGGTGGCAAGTCCCACGTTATCCTGAACGACAGAAAACAGTTCCCTGCGGCCCTCAAAGGACTTCGGGAAAATGGATACACGGAGCTAGCCGATGAATCATTGTCCGATAAATGGAAAGACAACAATGAAGCTAAAGCTATTCGTTCAGAATTACAGAAACTCAATGATGAAGGAAGGATTGAGATCCTGCGTGACGTCCAGGTCAAAACCCGCGACTTCATCATCTTCCTGCACTTGTACCTTGAAAACTACCGGAAAATCATCTCCGAGTCCGGACAGTTCAGTTTTGCGGATATCACGCATCTTGCGATGCAAATCCTAGGAGATGAAAAAACACCTAGTCGCCTGGCGTACCTGCTGGATGGTCGGATCGACCACTGGTTGCTGGACGAATTCCAGGATACCTCCCCTATCCAGTGGAAAACGCTTTTCCCACTGCTCAACGAGATAGCCTGTGACCACGAAGAGTTCGAGGACACGCGCCCGGACACCCCTCGCATGTTGCCCATTGCAGAGCGCAGCCTTTTCGTTGTTGGTGATGAAAAGCAGAGCATCTACGGCTTCCGAGGCACGACGCCCGAATTCTTCCGGGAAATCCGTAACGAAACACCGTGGAAGGAATCGATGCTTCCTCGCCGACTCACGCAAAGCCGTAGGTCCGCCCCCTGCATCATGGAATTTGTCAACGAGCTCTTTGCTGCCATACCCACCTTGTCCGAGGAAGAAAAGGAGCAATACAAGGGCCACAGCAGCGCCCCCAACCTGAGGGAGAAAAAAGGCTATGTGAAAATTTCCCATTTTTCCGAAGGAATCGACGCCATGGTGCACGAGCACATCGTCCCCATCCTCAATAAGCTCACTGTCAATGGTGCTCCTCTTCCGGGAAGGAGCATCGCCATTATCACACGGGATAACAAAAGTTGCGTGCAAATTGCCACGGCCTTGGAGGAACTCCATTTCCGCTTGCAAGTCATGTCGGATACCAGTCTCGCCGTTACTTCGACGTTTGGGCAATTGCTTCTTGCCTTCTTCCGCTGGATACTTCATCCCGGCAGCGAACACGAGAAGTCCATGCTGAAGGTTTCCCCTCTGCACATGCTCCTTGAGGAATCCTCCTTCCCCGACAGTGCCCCGTCAGCGGAGGGAACTTTCCTGGCATGGCGACGGCTGATTGACGAGGAAGGCTATGCCGCCGCCATTCGCGCGATCCTCCGACTGGTCGGTACGCTACCGGAAATGGAGAAGATGCAGGATTCCCAGATAATACGGGAGTGGGAGACTTTGGCTCTCGAGTTCGACAAGCGAGGGGGTAGTCTCAAAGACTGGATTTCTTTCGTCAGCAATTTTAAGCCGAGCTCCTCCGATGTCCCGAGTTCCATCCAGCTCCTCACCATACACAAGAGCAAAGGCATGGAGTTTGACGCCGTCATCTTACCCTTTGCCGGATCAAAGAAGATAGATGATACAAGCCACATGGATCACTTTGCCACGGAGGATTCCAAGGGCTTTCTCTTCTCGGTGAGCAACGGGGAAAAACGAAAAGCCTGGCCCACCATCGAGAGACTGACGAAGGATTGGCAAGACAAGCAAATCAGCGAATCGATGCGGTTGCTCTACGTGGCTATCACGCGCGCGCGCTTCGCCGTGTACCTCCTGCTGAATGAGAACGCCGCTTCCAATTCATTCTCAGAAATCATTGATGCTGCTAAACCGTACAATGAGATCGGCGATCCCGAGTGGTACCTCTGGCCTACCAAGGACGGGAGCGGTGCCAACGACGACAAGAAGACAGAAGAAGCGGCTGCCGAGTCTCCAAAACCACTGGAGAAGCCCACGGCTCGGCGGCGCGTCATACGTCCCTCGCTGCTGGAACCGCAGGGACAGGTCGCCTCAGACGCTCAGGCAACTGCCGACGATGCCTCCTCCACGGCGCGCCTGATACAGAGCGGAAGAGAAGCCGCCGCCTATGGTACAGCCGTCCATGCCCTTTGGGAGCAAATCGGCTGGGTCTCCTCCCCGCAGGATTTCCCCGCATGGGTTCATTCCCCGCAGGGAGATGAGCAGCAGGTCGTTGCCCGCGCCTTGCAGCGGGATGATGTACGCGCCATCCTCAGCTGTCCCGACGGAGAGCACTGGCAGCTCTACCGCGAGCAACCCTTTGTTTTCGCGGTGCAAGGCAAGGCGGAGCTGGTCTCCGGCACGTTCGACCGCGTGCAGGTGCGCACTGATGACGCCGGTAAGCCGCAGGAAGCCCTCATCATCGACTACAAGACCGACCGCGTCACCGCCGGCGACGATGCAGAGTACGCCGCTCTGCGCGCGCGTCATGCCCCGCAGATGCGCGCCTACCGTCGCTATCTTGCGGAATCCTTGCATCTGGATGAGGCATCCGTTCGTGTGGCGTTGGTCTCAGTGCCGCGCGGCGGAGGTGAGGCAAGCGTGCAGCTCTACTCCGCAGCGGAGTTGAAATGAGGAGGATTAGTTTATCCCCCCCCCCTGCGAAAAGCAAAATTATCATGAATAATTCTGGGGACATAATGAAGAAATTGTTGATTCCACTTGAATCAGCGAAGGACGATTCTCAACTCTTCACTGAAATGTCAGTGGTTTCGAGAGATTATGAACAAAATTGGTCAATTGGTCTCAATCCAGATGTTAATAGAAATTATCCGACATATTTCAAACTATATAATCACATTGATTATAGGAAGGCGATTAAATGTGCCAGGATTTCTTTTCTGAAACCAAAATACATCATCTGTAAAGGAGATAAAGAAATCTGGAAACTTTCCAGCAACAAAGAAAAGAAAGGATTAATGGATTTTCTCAATAGCCATAAAAGAGGGAATAGTAAGTCGATTGAAGAAATGTCCAACTGGCAGTACGCCATCGCTTTATGGAACGTTGATATGAACTACATTGACAGTGTCAATGATGCATGGGATATAACAATGAACGATTTTCAACCAACGAAAATTGATTCTCCACTGCCAATTGATTTGCCTATACCAAATTATCTGAACTTGAGATGACCGTTACCAAAAATCACACAAAATGATGAAATTTTGACTTGTTGAACCTTGGGAACCGTATGCTTTCAAAGTTTCCTTTATCCGGCAAATGAAAAGTGAGCTAATCTGCATTCAAAAAAAATTTTTGATCGCGCCGTATTATTATGTGGTAAGTTTGCCGGTTTTTCCCCAAGATATGACTTTGGTCGGCAAAAATATACAAAAGCTAACGAAGAGTTACAATGACGCTGTTTCAAAGGGTTATAACAGGCAAGGGAGTCTTCTGCGTCAATGTCAGGTGCTAAAAGAGCTGGGAGTAAACTACAAGCACGACGAAAAGCAGGATGAGGTGGAACTTATCGATGATTCGTTCGTCAATTTGCCCAATGATGTCATTGTTTCGAGTGCAGAAAGTGAGAGTCCCAATGGGGAGCTCATGTAGGAAAATAGCTAAAACATCCCAAAATTCAATTTCCGGACTTGACATCGGGGTCATGTTCTCGTATGGTGTCCTCGCGTTCTTCCTATTGAGGTCTTGCTGCTACAACAGCAGGGCATAGTGCAGGGCGAAATGCCTTGACGTAGGTTGGTTAGCTAACCCGTGGGGTTTGTAGTATGCGTAGCGTGTGCTACACAAGGGCGTTGTGTCTGTAAGTCTTTGTAGAGGCCTTCCCATGGGAATGTTGAAAGGAGTCCTTCGGGACTCCTTTTTTACTTCAGGGCTTCTCTCAAATGCGTTTGCCCTGTGCATCACCTGAGGAGCAGATAATTCGGCGTTGGGAGATCGATGGGCAAGGCAAACCTAGCAAGACTGTTCTTACCATACGTTGCTTGCTCCTCCTTGGTAAACGTGTCCCAGTCAATCCCAAGTTCGCTATAATTTTCCTCATTGTAAAATGTAATGGCAAGTTGCCAATTGGTCATTCCTGCAAATCTTGATCGGATAGGCTCTTCTTGGAGGAATCTGAGCAATGCTTCTTTATGCTCACGATTGAGCTTAAAGCTTAAAGGATAACCGGAATGAATGATGTATCGTGGAGCTAAAAACGAAATCCTGGCAACGCCGGTAGCAGTTTTTGGAGAGCTTGAATTATAATACTTAAAATAAGGTTCTCCTCTTCTGGTAAAATTACCATCCACGCCTAATTTACAAGTTTTTCCGTAAGCATCTAACCTTACCTGACCAACGGTGGCCATTTCCGTAAGAAGGAAATCCCTGACCATCATTAGTGCATTTTTAGATTCGTGATTCTCCATATTCATTCCTATTTACACTTGTTCTGTGATTTTTATGGAAACTTCTATTTAAGACGCTTATTTGATGATGGAATCATAACATGTATTACAGGCATGATCCATCTCATAGGTCCCTATCCCCACGAAAGAATCAACCCGGTGGTAGGACAGAGTCAGGAAAAATTTTGCATCTCTTCAGCACACCAGCAGGGAGTCTTCTCGACGGTACACGCCTTCCATGGCGATGTAGCGCGTGCGAAGGAGCTCCGCCGAGCGGTGGCCCATTTCCAGCTGCAGCTCGGCGTAGTTGCGGAAGGTGGCCAAGTGGTGCGTGGCAAAGGTGTGCCGCAGCACATCCGGCTGCCAGTCGGTGAAGCCGGCTTCCCGGTGCAGGCGTGCCCAGAGGCGTCGCCAGTTCGGCGGACAGATCCGTTCGTCCCCGGGGCGGCAGATGCACTGCAGGATGCGTGCCAGGGGCGGGAAGATGGTGACGTGCCGGGCGCCGCCGGTTTTGCTGTGGTGCGGGGCGATGCAGATAACGCCGTCGTCGAGTCGTATGTCGCTCCAGCGCAACCGCTCCACTTCATTCGGGCGCACGCCGGCGTAGAGCATGATGGCGGTAGCGGCGAGGCAGGCGCCGCCCTCGAACTCCTCGGCGGTGTGCATCAACCGCCCGATTTCTTCCTTGTTCAGGATAGTGATACGCTCTTCTTCGATGCGTTCCGGCTCCACTTTGCGCACCGGGTTCTCCGTGCACCAGCCCCGCTTGCAGGCTGTGGAGAAGACTCCGCTGAGGATGAGCCTTGCCTTGTTCCTCTGACGTGGTGTGTCGAAAGCTTCTCGGATATAATCCCGACACTCCTCGGCGGAAATGCTGCGCATGCGCCTGGTTGCCAAACCCTTGCACCGCTTCATGAACCGCCTCGTAATGCCGCGGAAGTCGCACAGCGTCCGTGCCCTCCGGTCTTTTCTCGCTTCCAGCGCCTCTTCCACAGCCCGGGCAAAGGTCACCGTCTTTTCACGCCGCCGCAGTTCTTTCTCCCCCGTCTCAATGCACGCCATGGCACGCTTCACGCGACCCCTCCCCGCCTCCAGCGCCCTCTTGGCCACCAATGCTGCTTCCAGCACATCCACACCCGTCTGCCGCAGCACCTCCATCGCCGCCAGCTCCGTCTGTCTATTTGATTTCGTTTTCATAGTGATGCGTATTTCAAATTCGCGTGCAAGCAAAAAATACGACAAGACAACAAATATTACCAGACCTGCATTGGAGAAGTCCCCTTCGCGAGAAAAGGTAGCCCTCAAGGAGCGAAAGATGCACCATTTGTCTAAAATAAATCAACTGACAATCAATTAACAAGAATTAAAAAACACGAATTTGAAAACCGTTAAACTCCCGCGGGGTATCGTGCCCTCATTATGGACAATATTTTTCAATTCCGCGAGGATCTTGTAGAAAAGTATAATGCTTTTTCTCGAGGATTTAACATTATCCGTGAAAAGGATATCCGGGATGTCGTTGACAAGTACATACAGAAAAAACGTAGGTTTTGTCCTGAGCCATTGGTTCAACTCAATCTTAGCTATAAGGAGGGAGCTAGCGTAAATGAGTTGGTTGAGCGAAACATCTTACACCCGGATTGCGGAAAGCTATTTGTAACAGGAAATCCGCCTAGATCTCTTAAACTTTATCAACATCAACAAGATGCGATTATTTATGCCAACGACAGGAAAAATTATGTAGTCACGACGGGGACAGGCTCCGGGAAATCCCTGACCTTTATCATCCCTATCATCAACGCTGTGCTGCGTTCCCGCGAAAAATCCCCCGCCCGACGCACCAGAGCTATCATCATTTACCCCATGAACGCTCTGGCTAACAGTCAGGAAAAAGAGTTCACAAAGTACCTGACCAATGCCCCTGATCTGGATATCACCGTTGGTCGCTATACAGGGCAGGAATCGGAGGGTGATCGTAGAAAGTTTGCCGACAATCCCCCGGATATTCTGTTGACCAACTACATGATGCTGGAGTACCTGCTTACTCGAAGCACGAAAGAAACAGATCGCAAGGTAATTGCCAACTGCCGCGACCTCGCTTTCCTTGCGCTGGACGAATTGCACACCTATCGTGGTCGCCAAGGCGCGGATGTTGCCCTGTTGGTGCGCCGACTTCGCATCACGACCCATTCCGAGAACATGATTTGCGTGGGCACGTCCGCCACCATGTCAACCGATAAGAATCCAACTGTGCGGAGAAAAGCTGTTGCCAATGTGGCAACTAAGCTTTTCGGTGCGAAGTTTTTGCCTGATTTCATCATAGAAGAACAGTTAATTCGTGTAACGGACGAAACTATTCAGGATAGCAAATTGCATGCATTACTGAAAGAATACTTGGAGAATTCCCCATCCTTTAAGTGGCAGGATAACGATCCAGAATTCCTATCCAATCCTCTGGCAATATGGGTTGAGCGCAACATGGGCGTAAGGATGCAGAAACAAGGACTGGAACTTGAACGAGCCATCCCGAAAACGCTAAAAGAGCATGCTGAAAAATTGGCAAAAGATATCGGACTCAATGAAGAGGAAGCGCATAAGAAATCAGAGGAGTTTCATAAGAAATTGGAGGAGTTTCTTCAAGCGGCATGCAGCATTCGTATCAACGACCGAACACCATTTGCGTTTAAATTACACCAGTTCATCAGCGGCCCCGGTTCAGTTTCGCTCTCACTGGAACCTCCCGGTCAGCGAACCATAACGCTGGAATCCCAAACCTACATTCCCGGACGAACAGATAGAGCCCGACTCTTTACAGCCTATTTCTGCCGCGAGTGTGGTCAGGCTCACATACCGGCATGGTATGACCGGAAGGAAAAGCGTTACTCTCCGCGCTCGCTGGATGATACTGTCGTTGGAGATGAAGCTTTCAGCCAACTGGAGGCTTGCATCCTGACTCCCGTCCTCAGCGCTGAAGAGAAGCATACCTTCGACCCTGAGGACCCGGAAACCTTACCTGAGGCGTGGCTTGAAGAGCGGCGCGGCGAAACGGTCGTTAAGCGTGACAAAAGGGCACTCATTCCGCATCAGGTTCAAGTGAACGTACGTGGCACCACGGTGGACGAAGAAAACGCTCCTTGCCACGCTTTTTATCGAACGCACCACAAGTTCCCCTACTGCGTACACTGCGGCAACGGGTTCGAAATGCGGGGCAAAGTAGGCAACCGCATCTATGGGCTGTCGATCGAAGGCCGTTCATCTGCCTCCACGGTACTGATGCTTTCTGCGCTCAATCTCATGCAGGAAGAAATCCGTAATGCGAAGGATAAAAAACATCGTCAAGATTTACTAAAAGTATACAAGATTCTTGGCTTCACGGATAATCGACAAGACGCCGCCCTGCAAGCCGGGTTCTTTAATGACTTTGTACACACAACCTTACTACGCGCTGCACTCATTCGCGCTCTATCGGGAGCGACGTCACCCATGGGCGAGACAGAACTTCTGGCCGCTCTGCAGAAAGCCTTGGGGGTGGATAAGGTGTTTGAATCCGGTAGTCAGACTCCATACAACCTCCGCGACTGCGTGCTGAATAACCCGGAGGCCAAGGGCGATGGATTGCGGAAAGCAGCCGATGCCATGCGCTTCTATCTGGGCTTCTCCCTTATCACGGAACAGCGCTACGGCTGGAGACGCAATAATCCCAATCTGGAGCAGTTGGATGTCCTGCACATCAGCTATCAGGACATCGAGGACGTAGTCGAAGAGCCCGGCATAGCGCAAGAGTTCCCCTCCTGGCTCAACCTTTCCTCCGCCAGCCGGGTGAGGATTCTGACCACGGTATTCGATGCCATGCGCAGCAAGCTCTGTATCAGTTGCGATTACCTTGACCACACTAAGCAGAGCGATTATCTGACAGCTTTGAGTGGTCGCCTCATGCCGCTCTGGACACTCCCGAAGGAGCACCTGTCCGGCGGTAGGTTCAAGGGCAACCACCTCTCATTCAGCAAGGAAAAGAAAGATAAGTTCGACTCCAAGACCCAGAGGAGCGTTTCACTCTCCCCGTCGTCCGGCATGGCGAAGGAATTGAGGGAGTGTCTGGATGGTACCGCCGACGCGGATTTCTGGAAAGGAAACTTCCAGAAGCGAGACTACTCGGCCCTTGTGTTCTGTATCCTGGAAGAGGCGAAAAAATACGGCATTGTGGAGAAGAGGCCCGATGATACGTGGGTTCTCAATTCCGGGGCCATGCGGTGGAGTGTTTCCGAACCATCTGATAAGGCACTTAAGGAGAATTCTTTTTTCTACAAATTATACCAGCAGATGGCAGAGCTGCTGGGCAACCCTGACCACGGACTATTCGGACTTGAAGCACAGGAGCACACTGCGCAGGTGGACAGCGACAGCCGCGAGAAGCTTGAAGAACGCTTCCGCAATGACCCTCCAAAAGAGGGACTGCTGCCTCTTCCACTCCTGTTCTGCTCCCCCACGATGGAACTGGGCGTGGATATCTCTTCGCTGGATATTGTCTATATGCGCAATGTCCCGCCCACCCCTGCCAACTATGCCCAGCGAGCCGGTCGAGCCGGTCGCTCCGGGCGCGCGGCTCTGGCGTTGACCTACTGTGCTGCTGCCAGCCCCCATGACCAGTGGTTCTTTGACAAGCAGAACGAGATGGTCAGCGGCACCGTGAACCCTCCGGCGCTTGACCTCTCCAACCGCGATATGGTGGAAAGTCATATCCGCGCCATCTGGCTCCATGCGGCAGAGTACCAACTTGCCGGGTCCATCGTTGGAATTTTGGATATATCCGATGACGAATATCAGGTTCGCAAGGAGGTACGCGACGCTCTCTGCGCCCCTACGGTAATAGAAAAGGCCTTGCCGGTAGCTCAGGAACTTATGGAATCTCTGCGGCGAGGCAACAATCTTATCCCCCAAGGCGAGGAATACGAGTGGGCTCGAGACCCGCTTTTCTGCCGAAAATGTCTGGAAAACGCATGGGACTTGTTCGATAGAGCCTTTAACAACTGGCGCGAACTTGTCTCTTCCACCAATCGTCAGATAGAAGCCTGCAACAAAATCGTGCAGGACATGGCCGGGTCCACTCAGGCAGAAAAGGATGCCGCCAATCAGAGACGCGATGAAGCTTATAAGCAAAGGAGTTTACTGACCAGTGAGAACAACACCGCCAACAATGAGTTCTACTCGTATCGCTATCTGGCCAACCAAGGCTTCATACCGGGGTACGACTTCCCACGCCTGCCGCTGCTGGCTTGGCTCCCCGGCAAAAGCGGAGAGTCTGATTTCCTGCGCCCGTTGACTCGTCCGCGTTTTCTTGCCTTGTCCGAGTTTGGTCCTCTGAGTCTCATCTATCATCAGGGGACCATCTACGAGGTACACAAAATCAAGCTGGCTGCACAGGACAATCAGGTGGGACAAAAACTAACCACCCGAAGGATTCAGGTGTGCTCGCACTGCGGTCATTCTTACCTCGTTCCCCTAGATGGAACGCCTCGCGATGTCTGCGAACACTGTCAGTCGGAATTGACCCAGGATAACTCCATCCATAACCTCTATAAGGTGGAGACCGTGGAGACCCGTCGTAAGGAGCAAATCAACGCCATGATGGAAGAACGGCAGCGACAGGGCTATGATCTCCAAACGTGCTACCGCTTTGCAGCAAGCAGCAATGGCACGCTAAGCTTCTCCGAGAGGAAAATCAACCGGAAAGATTCCGAGGACAAATCGTTGGGTTCCTTTACCTATGGTCCCTCCGCTACCTTGTGGCGTGTCAATAAGGGATGGCGACGCCGGGCCGATGCTAACACCTTTGGCTTCAATATCAATCCCACTACCGGGCAATGGTCCTCCGATGAAGAGACAAATCCCGAATTTGTGGACGACGATGCCAAAAAGAAGGAGAAGCCGCACCATGTGCAGCGCATCGTTCCTTATGTGGAAGACTGCCGCAACATCCTGATATACCAGCTCCCCGTCGCTTTGCAGCATGAGGAAGCTGCCGCCACTTTGCAATCAGCACTGGCTGTAGGTATCGTGCGCACGTTCCAGATAGAAAGCTCCGAAATCATCGTCGAGGCCCTGCCGGACAGAGCCCACCGACAGAGTCTGCTACTCTACGAGGCCTCTGAGGGAGGAGCCGGCGTCCTCCATCAGCTCGTGGAATCGCACGAGCGACTCCAACAGGTGGCAGCCAATGCTCTGCAAGCCATGCACTATGAACCCCGGGATGGCGAATGGGTGGATTCTCATCGGGGAAAGTCGGAATCAGAGCGCTGCGTATGCGCCTGTTACCACTGTTTGCTCTCTTATCGCAACCAGCCGGACCACGAGAAAATCAACCGCGCCAATCCTGAGGTGCTAACCTTGCTGAAAGTACTGGCCAAGGGGGACTTCCAAATCTCTGCTCCTTCTCCAAAAGGAGTGCCTGAGGTCAACGGAGCGCCTGAGGCCGACGGAATTCAAGAGCTTCTGATTAAAGCCGGGCTACCTCCTGCTGATGAGATTGAAAAGGAGCTTCCCGGAGGAGTCATCGCGGCAGCTTTTTATGCCAAACCGTCTCTTGCTCTTCTGAGCGATCAATATATTAGGTCTTCTGATTTACTATTACAACAATCTGGGATCATCTGTCTGCCCTTGCCGACAGAGTGGTCGGACGACGATATTGCCAACATTTCAAAATACCTCTCCTAATGCCTGCTCTCAACTACACTCCCGGTTCTCTCATCCACGCCCGTGGCCGCGATTGGGTCATTGAAAGCGACTCCTCACCGGAGCTGCTGCACCTGCGCCCACTTGCCGGTTCTGCTACCGAATCCTGCTGGCTTATCCCGGCTTTGGAACAGGAGGAGGATGCCCCGGCTTCTGCCGTATTCCCTCCTCCCTCACCGGATCACCGTGGCAACAGTAACGAACTGAGATTGCTGCAGAACGCCATGCGTATGCGTATGCGTTCCGGTGCCGGTCCTTTTCGTTCCTTCGGCAATATCGCCGTGCAGCCCCGCGCCTACCAGCTGGTACCCTTGCTCATGGCACTTCGTCAGCAGGTCATTCGCTTGTTGATAGCGGATGATGTGGGTATCGGTAAAACCATCGAGGCAGGGCTTATCGTGCGCGAACTGCTCGACCGTGGAGAAATCAGCCGTTTCTCTGTTCTTTGTCCGCCCAATCTGGCAGAACAGTGGCGCGAAGAATTGCAAACCCACTTCAATATCCGAGCGGTAGTCATTACTTCTTCCAGCATCACCCGACTTGAAAAACAGCTCCCTCCCGGTCGCTCTATCTTCGAGTACCACCCCTATACCATCATCAGTTTGGACTATATCAAGAGCGACCGCCACCGCGCTACCTTCTTGAACAATGCCCCGGAGTGCATCGTGGTGGACGAGGCCCACACTTGCACCTCCGTCACTGCCCGAAATCACCAACGATATGACCTGCTGCGCACGCTGGCAGATGATGAGAAGCGCCACATACTTATGCTCACGGCTACGCCGCATTCCGGCATTGAGGAGGGATTCTACCATTTGCTGGGTCTGCTGGACCGTAAGTTCGAAGTCATGGGTGAGGTCGATCAGCGTCGGCGTAATTCCCTGCGCGAGGCTCTATCCCGTCATCTGGTCCAGCGTCGCCGCAAAGATATTCAACGCCTCTGGAAGAGGGAGCAAGACGTACTCCCTGACAAAGAGACCGTGGAAATGACCTACCGCCTTACCGGACCATGGGGTGATTTCTTCGAAGAAGTACGCCAATACTGTTTGCACGAGGCTCAGTCGACCAATAATCGCATGATTTGGTACGCCATGCTGGCCATGTTGCGTTGTATCTCATCCAGTCCGGCCTCCGCCGTGTCCGCTCTGGAGGCTAAGCTGCGCGGCGAGCTCCCGCCGGAATCGGAGGAGGAGTACACCTCCCACCTTGCAGACCCTTCCGATAACGACTCAGAGGACGACATCGAACCGCCCGCTCCGGAGATGGGGCGTATCGAGGAATTATTGCGCAAAGCTCAGGATCTGAAACAGACCGCAGAAGATCCCAAGCTCGACAAGTTGCGCGTAGCAGTCAAGGCACTCCTCAAGGACAACTACCACCCCATCATCTTCTGCCAGTATATCAGCACGGCGGAATATGTGGCGGAAGCGCTGCAAAAGGCCTTCCCAAAGTATGCAATCCGTGCTATCACCGGCAAGTTGTCTCCCGCAGAGCGGGCGGAAGAAGCGCAACTACTTATTGAACGGGAGAAGCGCATCCTTGTGGCTACCAACTGTCTCTCCGAAGGTATCAACCTGCAGAACGGCTTTGATGCTGTGGTACACTATGATTTGGCATGGAACCCCACCCGCCACGAACAGCGAGAGGGCCGCGTGGATCGATTCGGACAGAAGAAAAAAGTGGTTCGCAGTCTCATGCTCTACGGGCAAGATAATCCTGTGGATGGTTTTATCCTCAAAGTCATCTTACGCAAGGCTGAAACCATCAGCAACGAGCTCGGTGTGCGCGTACCCGTTCCGGTGGACGAGAAGAAGACCGGCGAGGCCTTGGTGCACGCTATGCTGCTCAACGATGAGAAACCGGCGGAAGCTCTCACTGAGCAAATGGTCCTCGATTTCGATGATTACAACATGCTCGATATCGCATGGAAAGATGCCTCTGCTGCCGATAAGACCCGCGTCACCACCTTTGCTCAACAGGCCTTGCAGCCCTCCGATGTCATGCCGGAGTATGAACGCATGGAAGAGCTTCTGGGTACCCAGGACGAACTGCGTCACTTCTTGCTGGAAACCTGCCATCGCTTCAAAGCACCACTAGAACGTCTGGCTCTGGAGAAAGATGCCTACAGCCTGCGCCTGTCCAACCTGCCGAAGGAGCTGGCTCGCCGCTTAATGGAGAACGGCATCCATGGCGACAAGAAAAACGCCTACCGTTTCAGCTTGCGCCCCGCCGGATCGGAGCTGCCCTCGGTGTCCCGTGCGCATCCACTCGTTTCCACTATTGCGGACTATTTGGCAGAGTTGTCGTTGGACTCTCAGCCGGGCGAGTTTTCTCTCCCTCGCTGCGCTGTGGTACGCGTGAAGGATGCTGCCGTTCAGCAGCTCACCACGCTGTACAATCTGCGACTGCGTCACAATCTCACCTTCAGTAACGAGGGTCGCAGCCGCCACTTCATGGCTGAGGAGCTGGTGACCCTCATTCGCGTGGGTTCCCTGCCGCTCCGCTTCGCCTCCGGAGTGGAACAACGGTTCTTCACGACACTGGCCCCGCAAGATAATGTGCCGGAAGCAGTGGCCAAGGTACAGCTCACCCAAGCTCTGAACCAGTGGCAGCATCTCCCAGTCGATGAACTGCTGCAACAGCGTGCCAACGATTTGTTGCAGGACCATCTACGCGTGCGAGAGGCTGCTCGTCAGCGCTACGGCTCCGTCTCGGTCTCTTGCTGTACCCCGCCGGACCTTCTTTCCATTCTTATCTGTCAACCCGTTATCTGAACACTTCCATGAGTATCTCCCGTTATTGTAAACACTATAATTTGCTGTTTTCGCCGGACCTCGTACAGCGTGTTTACGAGCGGCAGCCTAAGTATGCCGTTCAGGTGGATAAAGGACTTTCCGTGCGCGATGAGGCGCAGCGGGCCTACCGTCTCGCACGTGCGGCCTGGCACACGTGGCAGGCAGACGTTACCGAGACGCATCAGCGGCAATACATCTGCCATATTCTGGAAAAGGTACTGGGCTACTCCCACATGACGGAATGCCCCACCGGCGGCATCGCCCCGGAGACAAACAACACGCAGGATCTGTTCGGCCCCATTTTTAAGACCGATACAGACCCCGGAATGCACCTGTTCCCAATTTCTCTGCTATTGGGCGCCGGTACCAACAGGCCCGTGCTGCCTGTCATCATTGCCCCGGTAGATGAAGCTCACGCAAAAATGCGATCGCTGGATGACAAGATAGACTTTGCCACCGGTCAGCACCTCTCTGCTACTCAGATGATGCAGGCTTTCCTCAATGCGTCTGAATACTTTACGTGGGCTATCGTCACCAATGGCTCCAACTGGCGCTTATTGCGCGACAATCCCACGCTCTCCCGCCCCTGTTATCTGGATATTGACCTTGACCGCCTGCTGGAGGATGAGGACAGCACCGCTTTCGATGGCCTTTTCTGGAACATATTGCACGTTTCCCGCGCTGCCCGTCAGATCTCGGACAACGGCGAGACTTGTGTCTGGGAATCATGGCGGCAGGATTTAGAGGAACACGGAGCCCGCGCCCGCGACGGTCTGCGCGAGGGTGTGGAAAATGCCATCTGCCAGTTGGGTACCGGTTTCCTGCAAGGGCACGGCTCAGGCAATGATGTCCTGAGAGCGGCCCTGCAAGATGGGACTCTCACCACACAAGCCTTCTATCAGGAGCTCATGCGCACGGTGTACCGACTCATCTTCCTCGCGGTACTGGAGAGTCTCAATATCCTGCACGAATACGACAAGACGCTCAAGGAACAGGCTATGCTCTACCACAGGGGCTACTCTATTTCTCGTCTCATTAAGAGGATGCTGAGGGAGGAAGCCGATTCCCGCCATGATGACCTCTGGCAGGCTCAGCTCATCGTCTTCCGCTCTCTGGCTAAAGATGGCGGCGAACCCGCGCTGGCACTGCCCGCGCTGGGCGGTCTGTACGATGCTCACCAATGCCAACTGCTGGATGCCTGCCGCCTGCCGAACCGCGCTTTCCTTGCGGCGCTGCGTTCCTTGTGCTGGACGAATACCGAGGGCAAGCGCACGCAGGTGGATTATGCTCACCTCGGCGCTGAGGAGCTAGGCTCCGTCTATGAAAGCCTGCTGGAGCTTACGCCCTGTATCTCCACCGAACAGCAGAGCTTTTACTTCGTGGGTGGCAGCTCCGACCCGGAAAAGACCTCCAAAAAGCGGAAGGGCAACGCCCGCAAGCTCACCGGCTCCTACTATACTCCCACCTGTCTGGTAGAACAAGTGCTTAAGACCTCACTCGACCCACTGTTGGAGGACTGCTGCAAAAACCCCGTCTATGCGAAGCAGAAACTGCTCGCCCTGCGCGTCATCGACCCCGCCTGCGGCTCCGGACATTTCCTGCTGGGCGCAGCCCGCCGCATTGCGGAGCGTCTGGCAGATGCCCGTACCCCCGGCCAGATGGGCGGCGCTACACCGGATGTCTTCCACAGAGCCATGCACGAGGTTATCCGTCACTGCATCTACGGCGTGGACATCAACCCCATGGCGGTGGAGCTTGTGCGCATGAATCTGTGGTTGGAGGGCTACGAACCCGGCAAACCTCTCTCCTTCCTGGATGACCACTTGCGCTGCGGCGATTCCCTGCTGGGTCTTTTATCCGCAGAGACATTCATGCAATTCCCCATACCCGGCGAGGCGTTTGAGCCCGCGCCCGGAGATGATAAGGCCGTCTGCAAGCAGCTGAAAAGCGAAAATCGGCAGAGTGCGCGCAATTACAGCAAATCGACTCACACGCTGGCGGAAGCTGCCGACCTCAAGGAACTTGAATCTGCGTATTCTGAAAACTCGCCTTCAGATGTGCGTCAATACGCCGGGCAATGGCAGGACGTCATTCAGCAGCGCAATGCATCCAACCAGGCCGTGGCTGCCGATATCTGGTTGGGCGCTTTCCTCGTCCCTAAAAACGGCGCGGACAATGTGCCGACAACGGCGACTCTCAACAATTTTCGCAGCGATCCGTCCATAGCCGATGTCGATCCCGCCATAAAAGACGCTCGCCACGCCTGTCGCTCCGCCAATGTCTTCCACTGGTTTCTCGAGTTCCCCGAGGTAATGAACAACGGCGGTTTTGATTGCGTGCTTGGCAACCCGCCGTGGGAGAAGGTGAAGATTCAGGAAAAGGAATGGTTTGCAAATACCTGTCCGAAAATTGCCAAATGCTCCAATAAGAACAACCGGCGTCGCATGATTGAAGCTCTTTCAAAAGGGGAGCTTTCAGCCATGAATCCGGAGGCTCAAATTGCGCTTTTTGCCCGTTTTCAAAGTTCCCTGCGTGCTGCGGCTGTCTCAAGCACCTTCTTCCATATCGCCGGAGAGCAAGGCGGTCGCTTTGCCCTCACAGGCGTCGGAGATGTCAATATGTTCGCTCTTTTTGCTGAGACCGCTTACCGCCTGCGCAAAGACTCCGGCAGGATTGGTATCATCGTTCCCACCGGCATCGTTACCGATAAATCTACGCATGACTTCTTCAATCATCTTGTCAGTAACAAGCTGCTCTGCTCTGTCTATGATTTTGAGAACAGGGAAAAACTGTTTCCCGCCGTCGATAGCCGTCAGCGATTCTGTGTGTTATCCATCGCAAACTCCCCCACGATCGAGCTTGCCTGCTACATGACACACCCGCGGCAGCTGGAAGAGAAGGAACGCCTTATCACCATGCAGGGGGAGGACTTTGTGCGCTTCAATCCCAATACGGGTACCTGTCCGCTATTCCGTTGCGGTTCGGATGTTGAGTTGACAACAAAAATCTACCGCTCCGTTCCCATTCTCTGCAATGAGAAAACAGGTGAGAACTCGTGGGATGTGTCATTTCGTACCATGTTGCATATGTCCAACGACAGCGACCTCTTCTACGAAACGAGGGAAGAGGGGATGCTGCCGCTGTACGAGGGAAAGATGATTTACCACTACGACCACCGCTTCAACACCTTCGAAACCACCGGGGGAGATGCCACAGAGAGCGAAGTAACCGCCGAGCAAAAACTCAACCCCCATTTTGAACCCTCCCCTCGCTACTGGGTGCGCCGCGAAGATGTCCTGCTCAAGCTCCCGGAGTGTTGCAAGCAAGGCCCCGAGTGGTTGATCGGATTCCGTAATATTACCAATGCCACGAATGAGCGAACGTTTATCGTATCTTTTTTCCCGTTCTCTGCGGTTGGTCACAGTATGCCCTTGATCTTGTTTAATGCCCCCCCTGAATTGCAATGCGCGTTTGTAGCAAACGGGAGTTCCTTGGTCTTTGACTACATTGTCCGGCAAAAATTAGGTGGAACGAATATGACATTCTCTTACGTCGAGCAGCTCCCCTTTTTACCACCAACTGCTTACAGCGAACAGGATCTAGCATACATCAGTCAACGGGTGTTGGAACTGACGTACACTTCCCACAGCATGCAGCCGTTGGCAAGGGCATTGGGCTATGACGGCGAACCGTTCGCATGGGATGAGGAGCGTCGAGCCGAGCTGAAAGCCGATCTGGATGCGTACTTCGCGAAATTGTATGGGCTGACGAGGGAGGAACTGGCGTATATTCTCGACCCAACGGTGAAGTATCCGGAGAAATGCCCGACTGAGACATTCCCTAGCTTACGTACCGACGAGAAGAAGAAATACGGAGAATATCGAACGCAGCGGTTGGTGCTGGCCGCCTTCGACAACCTGAGTCAACAGGGAAAATAGGAGGGAAAGCTAAGCATGGACTCGATATCCTTCAATACCCATCTCCTCACCGCTGCCTCGCGCAACGGCTGGGAGGTTTGCGAAAGAGACACGGACGGCGATGGATACCGGCTGAGCTCGACGGCGCACGAAGGGCTGCTGCACGTGCTGCCGGAAGGGGAGAAGTTTTGCATCATCCCCGCCATGGCGGAGGTGCAGGTGGTGACACGGGAGGAGCTGGGGAAGACATTGCGGGAGCTGGTGAAAACCGATACCTCCCCCAAGGGCACGCCGCCCCTGCGCACGGAACGCGAACAGATGATTCTGGCTCGCACTGTCCAGCACCGCTACCGCAACGGATTGGAAGCTCTATGGGGCGGCAGGTGCGCCTGCACGGGCGTCGGTGTGCCAGAGCTGCTGCGCGCGAGCCATGCCAAGCCATGGAAAGACTGCACGGATGCCGAGAGGGTGGATCCCTACAACGGCTTCCTGCTCGAAGCACGCTACGATGCCCTGTTTGACCAGGGATATATCTCCTTCACCGATGAAGGCGAGCTGCTTATATCCCCGAAGCTGGCTGCGGCAGAGAGGCAGAAACTCGGACTCTTGCCGGGCCTGCATATCCACGGGCTTTCCCCTCGGCACCTCCCGTATTTACACTGGCACCGAGAACACGTGTTTCTGGGGACTGAATGAAAAGAGATTCCGGCGAATTGGGTAGCCTTTCTGTAAAGGACGTGATTATATAACTTAAAATATGTTGAACGGTTTCGAGAAACATCAGGACTGATGTCCTACGAACCAATTCCGTTTATAATCCCTCGAAACAGCCATCCTTTCAGTGAACATATCAGAAATTCGCTTGCAGTTCCTGTATGTTTTATTTGAAGCTTGGAAAATAGCCTGTTCCTTTATCCTGAGCGCTTTTCCAAGGCACAGTTCACCGAGTAACTAAGCGACGATGACCCAGTTTCTGAAGGAGGCGCCGTCCGGGATGTGGACAGCGATGAATGGCTCCGGGCACCTGGGGAAAGGTGGCGTCATGACCGAGTAGTAGATGGGTCTTTTGTGGGCATCATACGATAAAAAGATGCACCTCCCCTCTTCCATGAGCATACGAGCCTGAAGCAAATGATCAAATGGACCATCTATAATTCCAGCCACTTTTTCCCACTCCCACCGATCGAGATCCCTTTCAAAGACATCATCTTTGTACCACCAGTTGAGGATGCTGATCTGAATATCGGAGTAGCCTAATTCTTTGAGGTCCTCGTCAGTCAGAGATCTGACCCGGTCCGACGATGAGCACATCGGAAGAGTCTTGATGGTGATTGAGTCGAGTTTTTTTGTCCTGAAGCACATGTAAACGTGCTTCTCCAACCGCTCGACTCCATTTTCGAGAAGACTGAGCAGGACATTGAAATCACTCTCATTTTCCTCGTCGTCGTATATGGCTCTATGCTCTCTGATTCTAAAGAGTATATCCCGATTCGACGTCAGCTTATCTCGGGAAGAGTAGGTCGCGTTGACCTTGATTTTCTTGCCTGGTAGCGTCTCAATGGAGTGAAGGGTAAATGAGACTGCTTTCTTCAGATTGGGAGATGAATTTGTATGTGACATGTTTTTTAATTACCTTTGTTCTGTGAATTTTTCGGAAATTCACAGAACAAAGTTATAAGCGCTAAAAGGCGCCTCTCTTCGGGAGCTGATCGTGAAGAAATCGCACATCTTAACTATCTTGGAATAAAACTATTACAAGCAAAACAGACACAGATGCACGATTCGCGTCCTCCTATACGACGAAGCAAGTTTGGCTCCTCCCACAAGCCCACACATCATTTAATCCAAGGCTCTGTCCTACCAACAGCGTTGATTTTTGATAAACCTTTATACTTAATACATTTAAGCCACTATGACAGTAACAGAAGCCCCTCCCTATACCTCAGTCGATAAATGACATCGGGCACTTCCTACTGATCTTATGGGTGAAACTATTATCGATAGTCGATACCCATGCTTAAACATTCTTATTTAGGTGTTTGTTCGTGTTTATATTTTTCAACACTGTGGTAGGACATTGTCAAAAAATATACTCCAAAGAATTATGAAAGTGATCAGCATGTCCAAAATATTTGAAAAAAATTACGGAACAAAGTTATAAGGCGCATGGACAAGCCACACCTCGAGCGGTAATTGCGAACAGAAAACAATACATAACGTTATCAAAATTAATATATTATGATAAAAATAAACATAAATATGCTTCCCTCGTCCTCTCATGCAACGAAGCAAAAATGTCTCCCCTCCGGCAAATCCACAAGATCAGACGTCATTTAATTGAATCGACGACCAAACGAAATGAAAAAGAGAGAAAAGAATGATGCAGAGCTCCGCGTGAGTCTTTACGAAGCCATTGAGGACGAGAACAGCACGCCGGAGCAAATCAGGCAGCTGATAGACGCAGGTGCGCTGAAAAAATTAAGAAAGGAAGAGGAGCACTATTTCCGTCGATCTCCCCTCTACATCGCCGCGCAGGCGGGTCGTGCCGACCTCGTGAAGCTGCTGCTAGATGTTGGAGTGGATCGCTCTATCGACAATGTTTTCATCAACTTCGATGTGCCATGCGGCGCGCTGAGTATGGCGGCGTTGTGGGGACATGAGGGCATCGTGCAACTACTTCTGGATGCCTCAAAGGGGAAAGGTGATTACAGGTATGCCCTCGACAGGGCGCTGTGTTCCGCTGTTTATGCCGGACGCATCGACATCGTCCGGCAGTTGCTTGCGGCAGGGGCAGAAGCCGAGCCGGACAGGTTGATAGACGAAGAAACGCCGCTGTCTCTAGCCATCAAAATCGACAGGCTGGACATCATCGACCTGCTGCTGGACGCGGGGGCAGACGTCAACTGCCGAATGGAGGACCATACTCCCTTAATTCTTGCGGCGTTTTCCGGGAATGTTGAACTCATGCAACACCTGATCGACAGAGGGGCAGATATGAATGAGGCGACGGAAGTGTACACGCCACTCATAGCGGCGGTACATTCGGGGTGCGAGGAAAGCATTCGTTTCTTCCTCGATCATGGAGCGAATGCAAATGTTATAACAAGCGTTTGCACTTCACTATCTGCGGCGGCGAGCCACGCTAACGAACACTTTGCGTCGATTGTGCGTATGCTGATGGAAGCCGGGGCGGACGTGAATGCTGTATCAGATCATGAAACTCCGCTCATTGCCGCCGCAAAGAAAGGCTTCATGGATGGGGTGCGTCTGTTCCTGGACGCCGGAGCAGATGTCAACATCCAGAGTGACCTTTACACTCCTCTCATCGCCGCGGCAGAAGGCTGCAATCAAGACGTCGTTCGACTTTTGCTGGATGCAGGCGCCGATGTCAATGCGAAAACCGAGTTCTCTACTGCGCTCATTGAAGCTGTAGAGATGGGGGACATCGAAATCGTACGCATGCTTCTCGACGCCGGGGCGGATGTACACGCTACCACCAAGTACCACGCTCCGCTCGTCAGCGCCGTGGAACGCGAAGAGGAAGCCAACGGACCGGAGTTGATCAATCTCCTCCTGGAAGCCGGGGCGGATGTGAATGCCGAAGCGGACGGCAAAACGGCGCTCATGGTCGCCCTGGCTCGAAGTGATCTCTCCCTCGCGCGGCGTCTACGCCGCGCCGGAGCCATCGATAAACCAAAAAAATTTCTATGGGGGGAGGAGGACTAGGGTGAAGAGGGTTCTCATCACGCACCATCTGAGACGATGGACGAAATCGGTACGCTCATCCAATCGGAATATCCACTGTACCGCTTTCTCCCGCCTCTCACACGACAAGAAAAATTAGCCAACTATTTCTTACCATGAAAAAGAAAAACACAGAAGAACTCCAAATGAAACTTTACGAAGCCATTGAGGACAAGAACAGCACGCCGGAGCAAATCAAGCAACTGATCGCCGAAGGCGCTCTATTGGACGATCGGAATGATCAAGTTTCTCCACTCTATGTTGCTGCAGCGGAAGGTCGTGCCGATATCGTGCAGGTGCTGCTGGATGCCGGTGAAGGCAAGAAACGCAAGAGACTGGAGGGAGCCTTGGCATACGCCGTTTATGGAGGTCATGCCAACATCGTCCGTACGCTGTTGGCGGCGGGAGCCAACGTCAACAAAAAGATATGCGTTGGGTGGAAGGTTCCCCCGTTGTTCTTGGCCATGATGATGGAACGGCGAGACATCATCGACCTGCTGCTCGACGCCGGGACGGACGTCAACTGCAAGATAGGTAAACATACGCCGTTGAGCCTTGCGACGTGCACGGGAGACTTGGAACTCATGCAACACCTCATCGACAGAGGAGCGGACATCAATGGGACGACGTACTACACACCGCTCATCGTAGCAGCGAAGGAAGGCTGCGTGGAGAGCCTCCGTTTCCTCCTTGACCGTGGGGCGAAGGTGAATGCCGGAGCCGATGCCGAGGACACCCCGCTCACCGTCGCCGCGCGGGCAGGATTCACGGAAGGGGTGCGTCTGCTCCTTGATGCCGGGGCCGATGTGAACCTCCCGTCCCGTTTTACCACCCCACTCATCGCAGCTGCAGAAGGTTCTCATACAGACGTCCTCCGCATTCTGTTGGCAGCAGGGGCTGACGCGAACGTCGGAGCCGATGCCGAGGACACCCCACTCACCGCAGCCGCGCGGGCAGGATCCACGGAGGGGGTGCGTCTGCTCCTTGATGCCGGGGCCGATGTGAACCTTTCGTCCCTTATGACCACCCCACTTATCGCCGCCGCAGAAGGTTCTCATGCAGACGTCCTCCGTATTCTATTGGAAGCCGGGGCAAACCCGAACGATGACGAAACAGGGGATACCCCGCTCACCGCAGCCGCGTGGGCAGGATTCACGGAAGGAGTCAGACTGCTCCTGAATGCCGGGGCGGATGTAAACCTCTCGCCCTTCTTTGACACTCCACTTACCGCTGCGGCAGAGCGAGGGGACGCGAAAATCATCAACATGCTTCTCGCAGCCGGAGCCGACGTGAACGCCGGGGGAGTCAAAACAGGCAAAACCGCGCTCGTGGCTGCGTTAAGACATAATAACCTCTCCCTTGCCCACCGTCTTCGGCGCGCCGGAGCCATCGAGCAACTCCCCAAATATACGTGCGGAAAAATAACTTATTGGAGTGGAAATAAACGAGGCGAAGAATACCTCATTCTCCATTACCACGCTGCCTGTATCGCAAAATAAATCTGCCCACTATTTCTTACTATGAAAAAGAAAAAGGAAAATACAAAAAAACTCCGCATAAGGCTTTACAAAGCCATTGAAAACGAAACCAGCACATCGGCGCAAATCAGGCAGTTGATAGACGCAGGCGCTCTGAGAAAATTGACAGATAAAGAGGAGAAGTCTTTTTGTCGATCCCCTCTCTATATCGCTGCGCAGGCAGGTCGTGCTGACATCGTGCAGCTTCTGCTGGATGTCGGAGCTGATGTGGTGGACTTTGTGGACGAGCTCGGCGACAGTCCGTGCACGGCCCTGAGTGTCGCGGCATTGTGGGGGCATACAGATGTTGTGCAGACGCTCATCAAGGCTGCCGCGGCGGACGAGAAACGCCTAGATCTCGAGGGAGCGCTGTGTTCCGCTGTCTATGTCGGGAATATCGATATCATCCGGCAGTTGCTGGAAGCCGGGGCAGAGGTCGATTGTCCCCGGATGTGGTGCCGGAATTCCTGGCGAAGGTTTCGACGACTAGCAAGGGAGGAGACTTTCATATCTTGGTACAAAGCAGAGAGTCGAGACAGAATCAACTTTTTGCGATGGGTTCGCAGAGAGGCTTCTTACGAAGAGACTCCACTATCCTTGGCCATCAAAACCGAGCGATGGGACATCATCGACCTGTTGTTGGACGCCGGGGCAGAGATTAACCTTGCCGCTCACGGATATGATACGCCTCTGGGTCTTGCTGCGCGTATCGGGGATACGGAACTCATGCAACACCTCATCGACAGAGGAGCGGACATCAACGGGGCGCCGGACGCAGACACACCGCTCGTATCGGCAGCAAAGGATGGCTGCGTGGAGAGCGTTCGTTTCCTCCTCGACCATGGGGCGGATGTCAACGCCGAAGCAAGAGATTACACCCCGCTCATCGCCGGAGCCCGGTATGCGAATGAACCATTCGTTCCGATCGCTCGTATCTTGCTGGACGCCGGGGCAGACGTCAACAAAGCGACATGGAAATACACGCCGCTTATAGCGGCGGTGAAAGCCGCGAATAGAGATGACGTGCGCTTCCTGCTGGAAGCCGGGGCAGACGTCAACAAAGCGGCAGAGGGATACACGCCGCTTATCGTCGCAGCGATAAGCTGCAATAAAGACATCGTCCGGCTCCTGCTGGATGCGGGCGCCGATGTTAACGCGAAAACCGAGTTTTATACTCCTCTTATCGTCGCCGTAGAGTCGGAGAACATCGAAATCGTGCGCATGCTTCTTGAAGCCGGGGCGGATGTCCACGCTACCACCAAGTACCACGCTCCGCTGGTCAGTGCCGTGGAACGAGAAGAGGAAGTCGGCGGACCGGAGTTGATCAATCTCCTGCTGGATGCCGGAGCGGATGTGAATGCCGAAGCGGACGGCAAAACGGCGCTCATGGTTGCTCGGTCACGGGGGGATCTCGCCCTCGCGCACTTCCTGCGCCGCGCCGGAGCCATCGATAAACCAAGAAAACTTACAAAAGGAAAGAAGTCGCGACATTGAGGGGGATCCGTATCGCGTAATCAAGCGAGGCTGCGGACGAAATCGGTGCGCTCCTCCCAATCGGAAGATCCACTGTACCCCTTCCTCCCGCCTCCCACACGACAAGATAAATCAGATAACTATTTTTTACCATGAAAAAGAAAAACACAGAAGAACTCCGAATGAAGCTTCACAAAGCCATTGAGGACGAAACCAGCACGCCGGAGGAAATCAGGCAGCTGATCGCCGAAGGCGCTCTATTGGACGACCGGAATGATCGAGTTCCTCCACTCTTTTTTGCTGCAGAGGGAGGTCGTGCCGATATCATAGAAATTTTGCTGGGAGCTGGGGCGAATGTGAACAAAGGAGAGTGTTACGCTACCCCCCTCATCGCGGCAGCGGATTCAGGGAACGTGAAGGCTGTCGAGGTATTGCTAAATGCCGGTGCAGACATCAATGCGGAGCCAGATATGCCTTTTGGCCCAGTTATTATCGCAGCAGCTCAAATGGGAAATCCGGAGATAATCAAGTTACTGCTGGAAGCCGGGGCGGATGTCAATGTGCAATCAGAGTTCTGGTGGACTGATGAGACAGCGCTCATCGCAGCGGCGGAGTACGGAAGAGTGGAGGCGCTTAAGCTTCTGTTGGCTGCGGGTGCAGACGTCAATGCACAGGTAAAATCCAAGAGGTTTGGGACAGCGCTCATTGCAGCGGCACGGTCAGGAAGCACGGAAGCAATCAGGGTATTGCTGGACGCCGGAGCGGACATCAATGCGCAAGCACGATCCAAGTGGTTTGGGACAGCACTCATTGCCGCAGCACGGTCAGGAGGCACAGGAGCAGTCAGGGTACTGCTAGATGCCGGGGCGGATGTCAATGCACAGGCAGAATTCGGGAGCTACGGCACGGCACTCATTGCGGCAGCGGAGTGGGGAAACACGGAGGTAATCAAGCTGCTCCTGGAAGCCGGGGCGGATGTCAATGCACAAACGGGATCCGGAGCTTACGGCGCAGCTCTTTTCGCGGCAGCGGAGTCGGGAAGAGCGGGGGCGATCAAGCTTCTGTTGGAAGCCGGTGCAGACATCAATGCTCAGACGGAATCTGAATTTTATGGCACTGTCCTCATCGCAGCAACGTGGTCAGGAAGTACGAAAGCGGTCAAAGTGCTTCTGGAAGCCGGCGCGGATGTGAACAGAGCGACAGGCGGGAAAACACCGCTCATTATCGCCGCATACACAGGAAATACAAAAATTATCCAACTCCTTCTGGAAGCCGGAGCAGACGTGAACAGAGCGGCTGAGTACGCTACCCCCCTCATCGCAGCAGCGGCTCATGGAGGAAGCGGACAACAGGTGAAACTGCTCCTGGAAGCAGGCGCGGATGTCAATGCCGAAGCAGGCGGTAAAACGGCGCTTATGGTTGCTTTAGAGCGAAACAATTTTCCTCTCGCGCACTTCCTGCGCCGTGCCGGTGCTGTTGATAAACCAAGAAAACTCACTGAGGGAAAGGAGCCGCGACATTGAGGGTGAGCCGTATCGCGTAATCAAGCAAGGCAGCGGACGAAATCGGTACGAGCATCCCAATCGGAAAAACACATTGCCCCCACCACTAACAACACGACAAAATAAACCAACTAACTTTTTTCAACATGAAAAAGAACAACAACAAAAGGCTCCGAATGAGGCTTTACAACGCCATTATGGACGAAACCAGCAAGCCGGAGCAAATTAGAAACCTGATTGCCGCAGGTGCTCTGGAAAATCAAAATCTCCGTAAATGGATGGCACGGGAAATTAAAAACCTGGTCCGCTCAGGCGATATGAAAAAATTAAAAGGTGAGGTAGAGCGTCATGTCTTCTACCGCCCCCCTCTTTCTATTGCGGCACAGGTAGGTCGCGCCGACATCGTGCAGCTGCTGTTAGATGCCGGGGAAGAAATAGAATCCAACTATTTTAATGTGCAATGTAGCTCTCTGAGTGTTGCCGCTCTGTGGGGACATGAGGCTGTCGTTCAACTGATGTTAAACGCCTCGGCAGGTCAGAAACGCATAGATTTGAACGAGCCTCTGCGCTTTGCTGTATATGGTGGACATAGCAACATTGTCCACATGCTTTTGGAAGCAGGAGCGGACGCCAACGCAGAAACATTTTCCTGTCCAAGAGACATGGGATCCATGACAGAGTATGAAAACCACCGGCTATGCAATTTTTATCCAATCGAGGATTGGCTTAGAGATATTCCTCCACTGGATCTAGCCATTCGAACCGAACGACGGGACATCATCGATCTGCTCCTGGATGCAGGAGCGCACATTGACGGTTCTGATAAGTATCGGGATCTTACGCCCCTGTGCCTCGCAGCACGCGCGGGTAATTTGGAACTCATGCAGCATTTGATCGACAGGGGCGCAGATGTCAATGATGAAACATCAAAATACACGCCTCTCATAGCGGCTGCCCATGAAGGCTGTGAAGAGAGCGTTCGTTTTCTCCTTGACCACGGCGCCGACGTGAACGCCTCAACAGGAGAGCATACCCCACTCTCTGCAGGAGCGTGGTATGCCAATGAACATTTCGTTCCGATCTTACGCATTTTGTTGGAAGCCGGAGCGGACGTGAATACTGAGGCAGGAGAACGCCCCCCACTCCTTGCTGCAACCATGGCCGGGAGCTTGGAAGGAATGCAACTGCTGCTTGAGGCAGGAGCGGATGTGAACAGGACAACGAAGATACATACCCCGCTTATTGCCGCCGCAGAGAAAGGAAGTAGGGAAGGAGTGCAGATGCTTCTTGACGCCGGTGCGGATGTAAACAAAGCGACGCAAGAGTATACACCCCTCATCGCTGCGGCGAGAGGATCTAACCCCGACGTCATCCGACTGCTGCTGAAGGCAGGAGCAGACGTGAATGCTACAGCAGGGACTTGTACACCGCTCATCTCAGCAGCAAGATTTTGCAAACATACGGGATGTCTGAAAATACTCTTAAAAGCCGGGGCGGATGTGAACGCTGTGTCGGACGGGCGAACCGCGTGGGAGTTCGCACTGGAGGCGAATAACATTCTCTCTGCACACATCTTGCGCGCAGCCGGAGCGAAAGCTTTAGCAACGAATGAGGACAATTGGAGAAAAAGTCTTAAGAAAAAGAGTCCAAACGTAGAGGAGTTGAAGATTGCAATCCAAAACGGCTGTTCTGCGGTAGAATTTCGCCGACTCATCAAAAAAGGAATGCTCCACAAAAGCTACTATGATATACATAAGGGGACCTACCCCCCTACTCTGCTTTTCAAGGCGGTACAAGCCGGGAGGCTGGACATCGTACGACTCCTCCTCAAGACCAGGACGGGATTGGACATCAATACAGACGACTTCGGATTCGGTAACCCTTTAACATTGGCCATTAAAGCAGAACAAATAAATATAGTCAATTTTTTACTAAACTCCGGAGCAGATGTGAATCGGATATCAAAATGCGTAAGAATAGATGTTCCTTCCGAAACACCTCTCGGAACAGCGGCACGCACAGGAAACACAAAACTCATGCAGAAACTTATCGACCGCGGAGCGATGATCAACCCATCGATCGAGCAGCTTAGCACTCTGCACTACACCCCTCTTATGTCAGCAGTGCGTGAAAAATGTGAAGAAAGCGTACGATTTCTCCTTGCCCATGGAGCGGATGTAAACGCCAAGACGGGAAAGCATACCGCGCTCATCACTGCCGTAAAAGCAGAATATTCAGACGGCGTGCGCTTGCTGCTGGAAGCCGGCGCAGACGTCAACGGAGCGACAGAAGAATACACGCCGCTTATTGCCGCCGCATGGATGGGAAATACGGAGATTATCCGTATTCTATTGGAAGCCGGTGCAAATGTGAACGTTGCTGTTAAATGGAAAACACCGCTTATTGTCGCTGCACACAATGGAAATACGGAGAGTATTCGTCTTCTGTTGGAAGCCGGAGCGAATGTAAATATGAGGGCTCAATATGCTACTCCCCTCATAGCCGCATCAGCTTTTCACGTAAGCTCACGGACGGTACAACTACTTCTGGCTGCCGGCGCGGACGTGAATGCCGAAGCGTGCGGATGTACCCCCCTTATGTACGCACTGAATAATGGGAATCTTTTCCTCGCTCGCATCCTGCGCCAAGCAGGCGCTATCGACAAACCAAGATGTTCGCTACTCAGCTATCGGACCGCGTATGAGCCGTTTTTCGCAGGAATTTCCTCCGGACTGGAGATATTGAGGAAACAGGTGTGGGAGTACATTTGAAGCAACACCATGCTCATTTAACTTAAAAAACGCCCTATTAAGATAAAGAATATAATTTGGCTCTGTTCCACCACAGTGTTGATTTTTTTTACAGAACTAGAATAAAACAATGACCGAAAAAAACATGAACAAACTCCTACGAGACATAATAAGCAGAGAAATTTCAGAAAGTCTTTTAGAGAAAATGACTATTGAATACGAGTTGGCTAATCCCCTGCTTTGTGAGAAAGCTAATGTTTACATTGACGATGATTTGAACATAACCCTGCAGGTTAATAGGAACGAGGGAAGTAATGATAGTTATTTCAAGGTTTATAATCATAAGGATTATAGAAAAGCTGACAAGGTTGCAAGAATTAATTTCAGAAAACCTGAATATATCTATCATGTCAATAGTGATGGCAAGAGAGATTGGGCACTCAATTCTCGAGAACGAACAAAACTTCTGGAAATTCTTAACATGGTTGTTTTTCATGGGGAAACTGTCTGGACTATGCTTATCCTGAGTTTTAATCTGGAGGGTGGACTAGGTGCTCAAAAAACAGCAATGAACAAAATGGACAACCTGATTTACCCTAAACATCTGCCAATAGATTTACCAATCCCTGACTACACAAAATTAAGATTCTTTCAATCAAAGAGCAAGAACTATTAAACCAAGACTCTGTCCTACCATATTTGCGTTTTTCAACGCTATGGTCGGATACATAGCCAAGATGAATTGAGATTGTTTGAAGTGTTCAAGCAAAGCCCTATCTGACGTATCTTACCGTGTTATTAAACACACACCTGCAAAAAATTGATAACGATAGATACTACATTCTTCATAAAATTTCGTCTAATTCGCCGGTGACATCTGAATGATAATTGGGCGTAGTTTCAATAGGTATGAAGCACAATCTACAAGAAATATGAAGAAAGACCAAAACAGGAAAGAATCGATGACTGCTCACCTTTTTGAGGCTTTAACGACCCAGTTTGAGATGAAGCATCCTATGTTATGTGAGATGGCGAAGGTCTATTCTGACAAGAAAACCAACATCTCAATTCAAGTCAATAGAAGTGAAAGACGACATGGTTGTTATTTTAAGCTTTATAACAACAAGAACTACGCTAGGGCAAGCAAGGTGGCTCGAATCGACTTAAAAAATCCTAGATATATCTATCATTTTAATGGCGACGGAAAAAAGGATTGGAACATGAATTCAAAAGAAAAGGAATTACTAATCAATCTTTTGAAAACAAAGTTGCCAACAGGAAACACTTTGTGGGAAGAGATTATAATTACCTATAACAGAGAAGGAGATTTACCAGAATGGGAAACCAGAAAAAATTTTGTCGATAATCTCCTGTTTCCCAAACACCTTCCGTTCGACCTCCCCATGCCTGATTATACAAAACTTCGTTATGACACAAAGGAATCAAAAAACGAGCCAACAAAATGATTGCAAGCGAAAAATTCATACTGTGGTAGGATAGAGCTAAAATGAAAAAGCAGGAAAAGCCACAGAAAACAAGAGGAAAGAAGAAACTCGCCCTCAAAGATCTTCCCCGCGCTGTCCACGAGTGGAAAGAAAGCATTGAGAGGGTGCGAAAGGTGGGTCGGCAGAAATCGTTCGCATCCTACTGGAAGTCGGAGCGGACGTGAATGTCTCAATCGAAGGCAGAACAGCTCTGGACTTTGCCATGGAGAACAAGCACGCCAGCGTCGCTAATCTCCTGCGCACTGCTGAGGCTCATTAACCCTTCCTTGTAATTCTATACCGCATCGCAATCTGTTGTAGAGCCCGCAACGGCGAAACGCGCAGCGCTACTCCTCTGCAGAGCTGGATTGATCAGCTACCCGTTCCCGCGGCGCAAGCAGGATGCAGAGTTCATAGAGCAAATAAAGCGGCAGAGCCATGAGCAGCATCGTGCCGGGATCCGGAGCGGGGGCCAGGAGAAGTGCTGTGCCAAAGCTCCCCACCAGCATGTAAGAGCGGAGGCGGCGCATGCGGGAGCGCGTCAGAATTCCCAATTTCATGAGCGGCCAGAGTACAACCGGCAATTCAAAAATGAGCCCAAACACCAGAATCAGTTTCACCGAAAACGACAGGTAATAACTAATGCGCCAGTCATTCGAGATGCCCAACTGGGCCGAGTAATCATAGAAAAAGCCGAGCACTCTCGGCAACACAGCAAAATACGCAAAAGAACAGCCCAGCAGGAAAAGTCCGACACCCCAGACGAGACAGCGGCGCAGAAGACGCCGCTCATGCTGCAAAAGCCCCGGCATGATGAACTGCAGTAAGAAGTACAGCAGCAGGGGGCTCACCAAGACAACCCCGCCGAAAAACGCCAACTGCACGGAAAGCATAAACGCCTCCCCGGGCTGAAACGCCCCCATGAGACGCGTCCGCTCACCCCCGATGATTGCCGCCTGCTCCCCTGCCCCGGAAGCAGCCAGGGCGCGAGTGAGAGACTGCACGGCATCGGAGCATCCACTGCGAGATATCGCCTCATCGCGTGCCGCCTCCGGCAGCGCCTGAAGAGCGACCAACAACGCGCGCGCCTGGGTCAACTCCGCTACACGGGGACCCACCGCCTGCTCCAGTTCAGCCTGAGTTCCGGGAGGCAATGCGGTCTTCCCACCAAGAAAAAAACCTGCGCTCCTCCATTCCTCCGGGCTTACACCATCCGGCAGAAATGAAGCGGTACGCTGCGCAAGCACCATGTCCACCGGACGCCTGATCAGCTGCATGAGAGAAGGAGCAAAGCCGAAGCAAAGCAGCATACCCGCCAATGCGCAAAGCGCCATGCGGATAAGGGTACGTCTCAATTCCTCCAGATGCCCGATAAGAGGCATCTCCGCCGTTCCATTCTTCGGGGCTTGCCTGCGCCACATGGCTTCGAAAAATCTCAACATATCAACAGTAGATATCAATACCAAGAAGCGACAAATCCTCCTGAGAAAGGGCACAGGGATCCGGGGCGACCCAATGCCCCGGCTCAATCTCGCGAGGAATGAGGTCCATGCCATACGTTGCCTCCAGGAATGGGTGGTGGATACGGCGACCGAAGGCGCTGCCTGGATGCGTATCCTGCGGATCCGGAACATCCCCCGGCAGAGGGAGAGGCATCTGATCTGCCGGAACACCCACCCGTGGCACCGCGGCAAGAAGCGCCTTGGTGTAACCATGGCGCGGCCGACTGTACAACCTATCGGCATCAGCCATCTCTACGATTTTCCCAAGGTACATCACTGCCACGCGATCGCTCATATGACGTACAACGGAGAGATCATGTGAGATGAAGAGATAAGCGAGCTGCAACTCGCGCTGCAGGTCAAGTAAAAGGTTCAATACCTGAGATTGAACCGAGACATCCAGAGCACTCACCGGCTCATCCAAAACCAACAACCTTGGACAGCGAGCGAGAGCACGCGCAATGCAGACACGCTGCCGCTGCCCTCCGGAGAGTTCATGCGAAAAATGATCTGTCACACTACGCGGCAAACCCACCTGATCAAGCAACTCGTTCACGCGCGCAATCCTCTCTCGACGACTCGCCCTGCCTTGCACCACCATGGGTTCTGCGATGAGCCGCCGCACCGTCATGCGCGGATTAAGCGCCGCAGCGGGATCCTGGAAAACAAGCTGCACCTCGCGCCTGACCTCGCGCAAGCGCCACTGCGGCAAATGAGTAATATCTCTGCCGAGCAAAGATATTCTGCCGGAAGCAGGCTCAAGCAGACGAACAAGACAACGCGCCACTGTACTCTTGCCGCAACCGCTTTCTCCAACAAGACCCAGCGTCTCGCCAGGGGAGATGGAAAATGAAATGCCATCCACAGCTTTTACCATACCGTGATTTTTCTCCAGCGCACCTTGTTGCACAGGATAGTAAAACTGCAGTTGATCCACCTCCAGGATGGGAGCACAACTTGATATATCGATCGCCATTAGATCTGGAAACGTCGGAAAATCAAAAAATCATGAACGGCGCACACGAGAACGAACAGAAAGAACCGTCGGAATACCCGCCGCTCCCACACGAGACCGGATGACATTGCGCAGATACTGGGCATAGCTGTCGCTCAGCAAACGCTTATCATTCACGAAAAGCACATACGTCGGCACAGGGATCACGCTGTATTTTTCGTTCAGGGCAACAGTGGCATAGTACAGCTTCAACGTGCTGCCGGCGGAACGTCCTGCAGGTGGAGGATTGGTGAGCATGGCACGCTGCAAAAGGCGATTCAATTCCCCCGTACCGGGAAAGTTGGGACTACTCTTCCGAAGATGTTCAAGGGTGGTGAAGATAGACTCCGTTCCCCGGGCTTCCCTGGCACAGACAGCGACAAAAGGAACATTATCAAGAAAAAACAGTTGCTCACGAACGAGAGCTTTTAATTCATCCTTACGTGCTTTGTTTGACGCACCGGTACAGAACAGATCGTACTTATTCATCACCACAATGCAGGGCTTTTTCTCCTCTGCAATTGTTGAGGCAATGCGACGGTCCTGGTGGGTGATGCCCGCAGCTGCATCCACCACCAGCAAACACACATCTGCCCGCCGTATAGCGCGCTCGCTACGCATAGCGGAGAACACCTCCACCGAGCTATCGCGACGAGACCGCGGACGCATCCCTGCCGTATCAATGAGTACGTAGTCCTGCTCCCCACGGCGATAAGGAACATCCACAGCGTCGCGGGTGGTTCCGGCCACGTCCGACACAATCGTGCGACGATCCTGCAAGATCGCATTGATGAGCGAAGACTTACCTGCGTTCGGGCGACCGACTACAGCGAGGCGTATCTCCGTCCGCGGCACACTACCCTCCCCCTCCTCTTCGACCTGGAGCTTCCTTACGGCAGCTCCCAACGTCTTGAGCATTCCACCCAGGCGATCAGAAAGAATATCCAGTCCTCTTCCATGAGCTGCGGAGGTGAAGACGTACGACTCAAATCCGAGCTCAGCAAATTCTCCAAAAGAAAGTTCTTGCTTCTCTGTATCAGCCTTATTGAGCACCAGTAGAACAGGAATCCGACTACGATGCAGTCTTACCGCGATATTGCGATCCGCCTGCGTGAGTGATTCACGGCAATCACACACGAACAGCACAATATCTGCCGCTTCTATCGCTATATCTGCCTCTCGCTCAACCGCCGCAGCAAAGTTTTCATCCGCAGCAGCCCCAATTCCACCAGTATCCATAACCAATGCCTCATACGCCCCCCGCATAAGTGATGCACTTAAGCGATCACGAGTCACTCCCGGCTGATCGTGCACGATAGCAATCTTCCTACCAACCAGGCAGTTGAAGAGGGCTGATTTCCCCACGTTGGGGCGACCGACCAAGGCTATAGTTGGTTGTAGCATGGCAAATCTTTATGGACGCTCGGATGCGCTGTGGTAGTGGGACTTTTCTCCTTTTGGCTTCGTGTAGGGTACAAGACCGATATAGCGGATGCCGCCACCGGTACTAACCATATCGACAGGGCCACCACTTGGCACGAGGAGCCTGTACTCGCGCCGATCACCCTGAGTATTCATCACCGCATAGGTATAATACTTGGGCGAACTCTGGCAAAGCAGATGGAGATTCTGAGCACGGTCCAATTTGACAATCGGCTTCATAAAGCTCAGGTACTGAGCCATAGGGCAAGCACCGATGACCTTGTTCGAATCAATGTTGCGCACTTGCCCGAAGAGGACATTCTTCTCATTCACTATGATGTTTCGAACACTTACCTTGAGACGCTGACCACGAGCCTGTATCTGGAAACTGCTTACCTCACCGCCGGAAGTAATATTGAAAATAGCTACATTTGACGAATAGACGGTCTGCATATCTGGCATTCGTAAGACAACACGAACGCGATAAGTACCCTCCCTGTCCAAGTTAAAATAATCCTTCAGTTCCAGTCGACACGCCCGTCGCGATCCCGGCGTGATCGTCTGATTTGGATAACGTGGCACTGCACTTGGAGCCACAGAGATATTGTCCCCCTGCCTGTTGATTTCCATATGCAGCCAACAGCGCCCCGGTGTATTTGTAAGGGCAATGGACGAATCAGTATGGTTGATCATTGTGAGCACAAGCTGCACATTTTCTCCCGCTACAAAATCGCGACGGGTCGGCTCTAGCCGCACCTCGAGTTGAGCGTACACCGGAGTTGCGTACCACAATCCCGATAGAAAAATCAGGCTGACTAGTATTTTATGAATAATTCTGTTCATAAGTATTGCATCGTTTTTTATTGAGCGTTGACAAGTGAGGCGGTTCTGAAACCACGCTGTGGAACTTGTTCTTGATCATCTGAGGCATAGATCGGTATCTTTCCCTGAGCAGGCCATACAATGATGCAGCCGTCGTATGGCATCTGGGGAGAAGAGAATGAGGCTGTCCATTCTTCTACCTCCTTTGCACCGGGAGTGTGCTCACGAGCTGTGAAAACCTGGTCCGCCGTGGCAAGTACCTCGTCTGCGTAGCGTGCATACAACATCGCCTCGCGATACCCCACCCCAAGGACAGGGGAATTCGGAGTCAACTTCTTCCCCTCCTCCGCAGCGCGTAACTGCTCTTCCCAATTCAGCGGGTCACGCAGAGAATAATTTGCAGGATTCTCAAACAATCCATCTGCGAGATGCTCACGCTCCTCAGGGCTCATCTTACCCCAGGCTTCAATGAATATGGAATATTCTGCGATGCTCACCGGTAATTGATGCACCGCATAAACCTGTTGACCATCAATAGCATAAACACGATTGCCGGCCACTGCCGGGTCAAGCGAAACAAAAGCATCCTCTGGTATCAACTGTGAACCTATTCCTCCTACCAGAGAAACAAGCAACACACAAGTTGCCGTTAGCCAAAAAGACTTCCTCAATTCACGCATCCAACGCCGCAGCATCATACGCAAACTCGGATGTCCGACATCATCTCGGTACACCTTGTCGGAAGAATGTCTGCGAGCACGTAGAGCACGCAGGGCTGATCTGAGGGAATTCCACTCCAGTACACGCCCGTTGTAACCGTGGCGCAGCCAATTAATAACTGTAGGGAGGCTGCTATTCTTCATTAACGCAGAAGGAATAGCCTGCTCAAGCAAATCTGCCAAAGCGCACATCTGGGCAGTCAATAACGCAGGAGTGGGCGAGTCAGGAGAAATGGTGGAGAGGAAATTTATTTGCCCTCCATCTACGTATATTGCATCCGCCGTAACTGGATCTATTGCTACATTCTGCTTTTTCCCGGCTTCATACAACTCTGCGAGAGCCTCCACGAGACGAAGACCGTCTTTTGCTGAAAAGCGCTGCTCAAGTAAGAGCCGCATGAGAGGTTCACCAACAGGTTTTTCTTGGATGAGGTAAATGATGGAACCGCTCCTGGCAGACTCCAGCACAGGACTGACCCCAGGCAGATTCACCGCTGCCCTCGCCTGAGTGGTGGCAAGAAAATAATTGACCATTGCTTCGTCACATCCCGGCCGCAGCGCCTCAAGCACCACCCTGCGATCCACATAACTCTGATACGCATCGTACAGTTCAGTAAACTGCCGTGCACTGAGTCTTTCTGTCACCGTGTAGAGTCCCAACTTAGACGGAAGTTCTGGAAAAATCGGCTTCATAGAATTTTGAATCAGAGAGATGTCGCATCAGGATATTCGTCAGAATAGGGCACCGCCTCCTCAGAATAGGGGGAAGACAAGCCATCATCAGGGAGAAGCCCCCCCGGTCCAGCAGAGCCACGGCGACTGTTGAGCAGCTGTTCATGAAGGATCAGCGAGGATGGCTCACTGATGCAATCCATTGGCTCACCTTTATAGTAAAGTTTCGCGGTAAAACCGTAGTACTTCGATTCACCGGCATGATCTTCACCCATTTCATCCTGCGGAGGAAGCGTGTAGTAAACCTCCAAATTCTCTTCACCGTCCCGCCAGCTCGGCTGTCCATTCACCCACGAAAGCCTGGGTTCCTGAGGTGCAAAGTCCACCTTTCTGCCATTGAGCATCACGAAAAATTGGAGAGCAATGTATATATCATCCGGTCGCACTTCCTCACCATCCGCCAGCAGCACAGGCAAAAGAATCTGTACATGCTCTCCCTGCTCTGCATCATCTGTGTGTTGCACGCGGTGGGGGCCAAAAGCCAGCTTACCACGCATGGCAGAGGGAAGTTCCATGCCGTAAGTCAATCGTTTTGCAGCACGAGCAAAATATTTTCCTGCAGCTTCACGCATGCGGAAAAGCTTACCGTAGTAATCCCTTGCCTTACTGGGATTGAGCAATTTATCATATGCCACACCGTAGTAGTACAGCAACGCTGGATGTTCCGGCGCTTGAGTTGACGCTTGCTCTAAGCTCAGTATACACTGGCGCATATCCCCGGCAATCATCGCCGCCACACCCCGACGTATCAACTGCTCCACCTTCTCGTCCCCATGACTCGCAGTCTCCTGAATTTTCTCTTCTTCCATCGGTCCTCCATCAGCCGTCAAAAGAGATGTTGCAGCATCCATATCTCCCGTCTCATCAGAGACAATGCTTGCAACATCGCGTGGACGCAAGTCCGGAACCTCACCTGGTGGGGGATCCTGAGCATCAGGAAAATCTTGCTTCTGGGCAGCGCTAATACCGGCGAACCCATCGCCGGAGGTCTGCTGCTGAACCAGCCCATGAGCCTCAATAGCGGCAAGTTCCATGCGAGCCGCCTCCATGGCGCGATCATAGGAATTCTCCAACCTGCGTACAACACCAATTCCAAGCAGACAGAGTTCCACCACGATCAGCAGTCGCAGCACGATCACCACAAACCCAGCACTCAGTAACCCGTGCCGCAGGTACACAAAAGACCTTCTCGCGCGCTCGCGCAAGCCTTCTCGTGCATCCTCTTTCCCTGATTTGTCCATCTCCCTCTGCCGGATAAATTCTACCACAGCGTCCCGCCATACACAACTAAAAACGCCAACTTCACGAGGCATTCTCGTTAGAAAAGCGATTGCTGTTTATGAAGTCCGATTTATAAGCTGTCGACTTCGTGAGTTTCACACATCCTCACTTTCGAGAAGGGAGACGGTCGGGAATACGAGAACATCATACCCCTCCTTTTGCGCCTCAAATCTACACAATCCTCAAGAACATAACTTCCACGTAAAACAAGCGGAAGATTAGCGACATATCCGGTCATTGCATCGCTCCACCAGCGGAAAATGTCACATATCAAATTGACAGAAATTTGTTTCTATGGATTGATCTGCCCCCGCAGATTTGTGGTCGAGCGCGCAGGAAGGCCTTCGTGAGGTTTGCGGCTACTGACAATGTACCGAATACCACGTGATTCAATCAGCGCGCGTTTTTCGTCATCACTCCCATCGGAATTCACGAAAAAGATATCCGGCTTCACCACGTCCAACAGCGGTAGAAAGTCCATTTTCCCATCGCCCGGACCGATATAAACCTTTTTCACACAGCGCAAGGCTTCCAGCATATATTTTCTCTCCTGCTCATTGCACACCGTAGGACGGTGTTTAAGCTGCATGACAGTACGATCAGAGCCGAGAGAAACGTACAAATCACCGTACCCCGCGGCTTCCTCCAAAAAGGCGACATGCCCGCTGTGCAGCATATCAAAACAACCTGAAACTAAAACTTTAGGCATTTTCCTTCTGCAAACTCTCCCGCATGCGTTGTAAATAAAAGGGATCCCATGGCACTGGTTCGTCGCGTCCGAAAGTGCGGCAATACGGCTCTACCGGATAGAGATCCCGACATGCATCCAACGCCTGTTGTCGATCCTCAGGCGTAGCAAACAAATAAACGGCATATCCTCCGTGCCCTCCCCCACAGTATTTGAAAGCTAACTCATTCGCGATTTTCGGCAGAGGTTGCATCCCTTCGTCCAGCTGCACGCGATAGCTCATCTGCACCGCCTCTGAGAGCACCATCACCTCCTGCTGCAACACACCTAAACGAGCCACCCGACCGGCGCGAGCAATGGTATCCATATCTCGTGTCAACCCAGCCACGCCTGGCGTATCGTGACGGATACGCGTATCGTAAACCGCCAATTTGCCCTTCAAGAACTCACCCGTATTCTTGAACTCAAGTACCGGATAACGACCGGATTTCCAGACGCAGCATCCGGTCTCGGCAATTACTGCGGGATCCTGCCACCCTACACCCAAACCAAGCTCCGACCGCACGGGATCCCAGCCATTGAGCACGCTCCATGCACCACTGCCCCCAAGGCCGCCACCCTGCCGATACTCCCACTCCTGAAGAGAAACTGTAGGAGAAATCGCGCAGTTAACCACATATTCACCCTCCCGAGCGTTGTTCGGCACGTCCAACCATCCTCCAGCAAAATCCACACGAAGTGGCACATGTGTGGGGGCCTTGGCTCGCGCCAACACCTCGGTTCCACTCGTGATCTGCACCTTCTCAGGTGCCGTCTTTTCCAGAACGACAAACTCTGCGCCCACCTCGGCGCACAATTTCTTCTTAGACTTCATGTAGCGATCATCTGTCGTAACAGCCAGCACATCAGGTCTGAGTTCACGAAAGATACTGCCAAAAGACACCGCCTCGTCCTCATCCGTCGAGAAGCGTACTTCATCCACCATATCCAGACTTCCAAGCAACTCCATCTTATCTTCATCGCGCAGTACGGATTTTCGCCCGTAAATGCGCCAAAGCATGTCCGTTGAAGGAAAACTCACAATCAGATAATCCCCAAGAGCACGCGCATCCCGCAAAAAACGGATGTGACCAGCATGCACCACACTGAACGCCCCGGATACAAAAACTTTTTTCATGCTCTGTGCTTTCCCTGAGTCTACCATTTCCCATCATGCAAAGTCAAGACGCGAAAATCATTCCACAGAGGGCAGTTGCACACCCTGCATTGCCGCAAAAACAAAATCTGGCGGAATCTTCGGTCGTTTACTTTTATCCTCCAAAAGGGGAGAAATATCCATTCTCCTCTTTGGAAGATGGAGAAGGACTGGGAGCAGCAGCCGGAATTGTTTCGGATTTTACGGGCACTTTCTCGCGTTTTGCGTCAGGTTTGAGAACGTTGAGGACCCTTTCCATGGAGCTCGGGTCAATATCCGCCACCAGGTCAATATAGCTCACACCAACTGAGCGGATAGCTCGTTGAAGAAAATATGGTACCGGACTGGAGGGCTCATTTTTTCTGAACCAATCGCTCACTTGATGCATGAGCTGTACCATCTCAGCACGCCCAACCTGAGTATCCAGACCGGCAGAGGAAGGCACTGGACTAATCTGCGGCTTAGAGACCGCCTGTGTCATAGAACTTTCATGGGCAGGTTTTTCACCACTTTCAGATTCTGCACTCACTGCTGCCTGTTGCGGAGCCGTGGCAACATCACTCTGCACTCTAAGAAAGATCTGCATTTGCTTCAGCATGTCGCTCAGTATACTAAAATCCGGTGTACCTTGATTATGGGCAGAGTACACGTCGCGTATCTGCTTCAGGAGGTTCAGACTCTCCTCGAGATCACGCAACAGGAGTGCTTTTTCCTCCTCAGGAGTATCGCGCAAAGCTGCATGGATTGTGCGCGAAGCATCGCTTCCCTCCGGGGCCTCATTCACGTCTCTCAATCCATATGTCCCCAACTGAGGAGAATCGGTCAAAGGTACTTCAAGCAACAGCCTGGGTACGGAACGATCCGCATCAAAACTACCCGGCATCGGGGATAAGCGAGTGAGTGCGCTGATTCGTTCCTGCACATCGCCATCGTCCGGAACCGGCAACAAGTCATCCCACATGTTTTCACTGAGAGCGGCTATAAGCTTCAAGCCCTCCAGTAATCCGTTCACGCCTGCATTAGCCAGACGGGCTATCGTCCAGATAACAACAATACGTAAATCCCGACTCTCCTGCATCAGCGTGGCCGCAGCTTTTTCAATTTTCCTGTAATCGGGAGGTTCAGCGGGGATCACAGAGTCACCCATGGTCCTCTCCGGTTGACCTGCCATTTTTTCCTCCAATTCCACCATGCGCGGATCGTATTCCAGATTTTCACCGGTCGGCATTGTCCCGGCGATTGGTGTCGTCCATTCTAAAAATTGTTGATCATTCATAGTCGTGTGAGTGCTAAGTTTCAGGATTGAGAATTACAGAGGGAGGTCTTCATCAGGATAATCAACACGCAACCCGCCGGATCCATCCTCCGGCAGCAGTCCATCATCAGCATATATCTTGATTACAGGACGCAGGTAAAGCGTGTATATCATAGAGCCTCTACCGGACGAAACAGGCACAGGCACCGTCAAATAACCGGGAACAGGCGAATACTCAGTAGCGTGGGTGATGACGTAATCCAAGAGAGGCTCCTGCTGCTGGACATACATAGCAGAAAACTCATCTTGCGCATGGCGGTAGAGGCGCAGGAGAAGCTTCTCTTTGCCTGGGATGTGCAATGACGCCGTTTGTGTGGCATCCGGGACGGCACGCAGCTTGCCTGAGCTGCCGTTGGCAGACCCCGCGGCGAAATATGGGTAAAGAGCAGCGGTGCGCAGGCGTTCCTCCTGAGGCTCCGCCACAGCGCTGGGAAGCACGATCTCAAAAGCAATTGAATAAGTCTTACCCAGCAATGACTGGACGGAGCGACGCAACTCCTCACGATCATCTGACGTGACGGCACGCGGCAGACTGCGTTCCGTAAGGAAAGCCTTACGGAACACTTTGCGTAATTCCTTCTCTGCGGAAGTTGCCGCATCTCCCTGAACGGCAGGGCTCTCATCAAACGCGGTCGTACCGAGCCAATCACCGGGAGAAATCATGTCGCGATTAAAGTGCACACCCACCCAGAACAGGCAGCTATATCCTTCCTTGTCGCGGAAAATAAGCGGCACATACGCCGTTTTCTTATCATCACCTAATACTGCACCTGAGCGGAGGTAAAGGTTAATCGCACTCCAGCCGCCGGAGATGTTCACGGTACAGTCAGGTGACGAATCATCTGCTCGTCGGAAAAATTGGAATTGGAAATTTCCGGCGTCCGCCGGTATCGGACAGGACGTCAGCGATATATCCTCCTTGTTTTCACGATTAAGATTCACGAGGGAGGAGAGAGCTTCCCCGTCACGAGCCACACGGAAATACGGATAGCGCCTCCCCACCGGAAGAAGGCGGCTCTTGCCATCTTCCCCACTGACTGAAGCGGACCTCACTTCAGCCGAGGGCAGAACAATCGCAGCCGTGAGCGGCAACTCGGGATCGGCCAGCAACTGCACGACATCCGACACCTTGGCCCATGCTTTCTCACGCTGTCCAGTCATGGGCAGGCGGAGTGAGGCGTTCTCCTCCGGGATGTTGCGCAGACCAGCCTGTTTGGCGATCTCCGCCTCCTGTTTTTCATCCGAAAGACCGGAAAGCCCTTCCAAGCGTTCCTGGAGATTCTCCAGGTCATAAGAAGTGAGAATTTCCTCCGGTCGTCGCAGTGGGGTGTTACACAGCGGGAACATGGATGCGAGCGGCAGGCATCCACGCACACTCTCGCTCAACTCATCGGCCGCCTCTTTTTTGAGCAGGCGCATTCCATTACTCAGGTAATCATTCCACCAGAGAAAGGTCGCATCCGACTCATCAGCATACCACGACCCCCAGAACTGCTTAAAAAGATCGTCCACCGGCATCTTCACGAGCGATTGCCAAGCCTTGGAAGGGGAAGTATCCAGGCGGCTGATGAAATCCGCTGAATGCAAGAAACTACGCCGCGCTTCTGAATTGAGTCCCTTTTGAGCACGGTTGATTTCTTCAAGTCGGGAAGCCACCTCCGGGAACAGCTCTTTATCTTGCAGACAAGGGATGGAAAGAGCCTTATACATCAACTCATTGATCTCGTAGAGCATGCCGGACACATCAGCCGTGAAAAACACGTCCCCACTCTCAACAAACTGCGCCCAGGTGCGTATGCCCTGGATTTTATAGTGGGCAGGTATTTCGTCCGTCCAATACATCACATAGTCTAGGAGAAAATGGCGACATGCGTCATCTAACAGCTCAACCATGTGGGTTATCTGGTCATCATCGCGAGATTTACTCGTGGCCAGGTGTTCGTGCACGAAAGCAGAAAGCTCGTTGAGGTCTGTGATGCGCATGTTGACCGTGTTCGGGTCATAGCAGGGATTAAGCGTATATTTGCCGGCTCGCGTGTACGGGATGGCAGGGAGTTTCCGCAGCGTTTTTGTCAGCATCTCCTCGGGGATGATATCGGTATTGCTCAAAGGCACGGTGCGGAGCCAATCCAGGATTACGCGATTGGTGAGAATAAGCCAGTTTTGCTCCCAACAGGAAGCGCCCAAATCAACGCCGCCTTGTTGAGCGAGCGCAGAGACCGCCTCATCATAGCGCTTCTTGATTTCCTTCACCCGCGCAATGCGGCGATGGAAGGACTCCCCCTGTTCTCCGACCGGCAGCGGGTAGTATAAAACGTCGTAGAGAGATTTGGCATACGCCATAAAGCGCTGCCACGGGCGAAGTTCGGAGGCGTCTTCCTTGCGTCGATCCCACAAGCTGCATATACCCTCGGGCAGAGAATCACACTCCTTGGCTATCCGGGGAATTTTGTCACCAATTGCCTTGTGAAGGGCAATCACCTGGTTGCGGAGGAACTCGGCATTTTCTGAATCCCCCAAGTATTTTCCCAAATCATCAAATCGATGGATATCTTTTTCCATCTCGGCATGAATGCGGGAGTGCAACTTCTCCACGCACTCACGCAATGAGTTCTGCGAATCAATTCCCAGAAGGCGCTCATCCTCCAAGAGATTTTGCTGGAGTTTCAAGGCTTCTTCATAGATTCCTTTCCACTCATCACGACACGCATGCATACGCTCCGAATCCTCCCTGCGCACGGCATCGCAAAACATATCCTCGCGTTGCTTCATATCGGCCTGCAATTTCTGCATACGGCTCAATCTTTCCAAAAAGCGCCGCATCGCCAGATAATTGTACTGCGGGTATATCTCCATGGTATCAAGAGCCGCAGTGTAGAGAGCGGCGCCGGAGCTGATAGCCTGGGCCGCCTCCATGGACACCGGCTTGAGATAGCCATTGAGTATGCTCATCTCCATGATGGTCTTGTTGCCGGCAGTGCTGGCGCTCCAGAGGGATTTTATGGCGGCTTCATGGCTGGGGGAACTTTCCAGGTTCACCATATCGGCATACACGATATCATCCAACATGCGCTTGCCATCCATCAGATGAATCCCGTAGTTGGTGATGCGCATGAGTGCTGCCAGAGATTTTGTATCATCCGAACTCCACGGATTTTGCCCTGCCTGATAATGTTCCGCCCGATAGGTAAACACAGCTCTGGCGGAATCGACGACCGGCTGCACAAGCATGCAAACTACGGCGGCTTTATCGATGAACTTTTTGTGCTTTTCCAGCAGGATACCCGATGCCTCGCCGTCTGTCACCCAGGACGCCGCTCGCCAAAATACCGGCAGATC
>CANQGG010000006.1 GCA_947601655.1 uncultured Akkermansia sp. | reverse complement strand
GCAAGGTAAGAACTCCCACCACCAGAACACCGAAAGCCAGCCGGCTGAATTCAGGCAGCTCCGGCATCTGCGCGGCAATCAGGGCGAAAACCACCAGCATCAACCCAATAAACGGAATCACATTGCACCAGAATACATGCCAGCCGCTCCTCCCGGTATCATGCAGACGCCGCACACTGACGGCCAGACTCGGCAGCAGCAGCAACAGCCCGGCCAGTGAATCGAGACAATAACATCGCCAAAGCTCACTCAGGTCTCTCCGCAGCAGCAGCAACAGCCCGGCCAGTGAATTGAGACTGCCCAGACTCAGGATCGAGAGCACAATCTGCAGCAGTACGCTGAAAATAGAAAAGCTCCAGATTTCTTTCCGTGTGGCTCGCCCGCTGAAAACGGCGTACTGCCGGAAACAGGACGATACGCAGCCCATGAAAGAGAAATCCGTCTGCTCGAGCGCAGCAGGAGACGCCGCCGACGTTTCCACCTGAGGCAGAGCGGGGGCTTCCGCCGCGAGATCCGGGAAAACCTCCCTGAGCGGCTTCCACGTCTCATCCCCCTTCTGAGCAATCTCGGTCTCCGACGTAATGGTGCATGCGACGAGCAGCTCCCTGAGTTGATCCGGAGTGTACGGACCATGCGGCTTGCGCTCCTTATCAAGATAGTAGTACATGAGCGTGGGAAGATTAATTTGGTAATGCTACATGCCCATGTTCACAGGGCGGAGGGAATTTCGCGACCGAGGTCGGACGCGCGGCGTCCCTTGCCATCCCCGGCGATACGTTCCAGCACGACGTCCCGGTACCCCATACCGCCCGGTATCATCGGCAGTACGTGCACGTCGTACGGCACCATTACATCCAGCACGTAGGCTTCCTTCGCCTCAAGCATGCGCTTGATGGCGGGAGCAAGCTCTTCCGGTTCTACCACGCGCTCGCACTTTACCCCAAATCCCTCGCAGATGACCGGGAAGTTCGGGTAGATGAGATCCGGCGTGTGGTGCGTGGGATCGTAGTCTTTCTGCGGATCAGCGAGGAAGGTGTTGGCGCGATGGGAGTCGTACTTGAGGTCCTCCCACTGCACGACCATACCGAGATGCTGATTATCCAGGATGATGCACTTCACGGGCATGCGTTCGACATGGATGGTACCGAGCTCCTGCACATTCATGAGGAAGGATCCGTCGCCGTCAATATTGACGACGGGGAGTTCCGGATGCGCCATGCAGGCTCCCATCGCCGCAGGCAGACCATAGCCCATGGAGCCGAGACCACCGGAGGTAGAAAATCTGCGTGGTTTGTCAAACTTGTAGAACTGCGCGGCAAACATCTGGTGCTGACCAACGCCGGTGCAGATGATGGCATCCTGCCCGCCGAGCTGCTTGTAGAGCTCCTCCACCACCTGCTGAGGCGCAATTTGATTCGGGCGCTTCTCGTAGCAGAGCGGGTAGTCTTTCTTCCACGTCTCAATGATAGAAAACCACTCCGGACGATTATTCACGGCGTACGGCTCAGCTGCTCGTCCCATGGCCTCCAGACGCGTGTTGAGGAAGATGAGCGCCTCCTTCGCATCCGCGCGGATGGCAAGCTCCACCCGCTTGTTCTTGTTGAGTTCCGCGGCGTCACAGTCGATGTGAATGATGCGCGCATGAGGGCAGAAGCTGCTCACCGCCCCTGTCACCCGGTCATCGAAGCGCGTGCCGATGGCAAGCACCACATCCGCTTCATTCACGGTGTTGTTCGCGTACACCGGACCGTGCATGCCGAGCCAGCGCACGGAAAGCGGATGATTCTCCGGCATGGCGCCAATGCCCATGAGAGTAGTCGCCACCGGGCTCTGCCAGCGTTCGGCAAGCTCACGGAGTTCTTTTGCAGCATCCGCAATTACCACGCCTCCGCCGGCATAAATCGCCGGACGCTTCGCGGAGAGCATGATCGGCAGAGCTTTCTCCAGCTCCTCCTTCGGCAGACGAATCTCCGGGTTGTAGCCCGGCAGATCCATTGGCTGGTCAAAGTCCGCCTCAATGCTCATCTCCTGAAAATTCTTCGGCACATCAATCACCACCGGCCCCGGCCGCCCCGTGCGCGCAATGTAAAACGCTTCGCGAATAATGCGCGGGATATCCCCCACACTCGTGACAAGATAGCTGTGCTTCACAATCGGCGCCGTCATGCCAAACACATCCGTCTCCTGGAATGCAGAGCTGCCAATCAGCTGTCTACCTACCTGAGCCGTGAAAGCCACCATCGGAATGGAGTCCATGAACGCATCCGCTATGGCCGTGATCAAGTTGGTCGCCCCCGGTCCGGAGGTGGACATGCACACCCCAACCTTGCCTGTGACGCGTCCGTAGCCTTCTGCCGCAAAACCGCCACCCTGCTCATGGCGCGGCAGGATGGTGCGGATGGAAGGCTCTCTGCTCAGCGCCTGATGGATGGGCATGCTTGCGCCGCCGGGATAGGCGAATACCACCGCTACTCCCTCACGCACGAGACTCTTCACCAGGATCTCGGCTCCGGTCATTTTTTTCTTCTCTTCTTGGGTGGGTTTTGAGCTCATTTTATCTTCTTGTGTAGGATAGGAAAGGGAAATCTGTCTGCTATTTTTCCCAGCGCGCTGGTATTCTGGCAAACACGTTTCGGTTTGTAAAGCCTTTTTTGGTACGTTTGCGACGCGATTGGCAGAAGCGTAACAAATGTCCTCCTGCTTATGCAATCTTCGTGCCTGAGGTGTTGAAAATCAGTTCAGACGGAATGTAATACGCGCCTTAGTCGTGTCGTAGGGAGATACCTCAATGCGAACACGATCCCCGACGACTAGACGGATGAACCGCTTGCGCATCTTGCCGGAAATATGAGCGAGAAACTCATGACCGTTCGCCACACGCACGCGAAACATTGTACCCGCCAACACCGCCGACACGACGCCCTCCATCTCAATTTCCGCCTCTGTATCCTCACTTTCTTTCTTCTTCGGACGAACAGGAACCGCAGATGCGGGACGAGGACGCCCCTGACCTCCGGAGCGAGAAGGGTTGCCGTTATTGTTGCGCTGGGGGGAGGGTCGATTGCTGCGGCCGGTGTTGAATGCCATGAGAAAACAAGTATGGGTGAATGATTCGCTGCACAGAAAGTCCCATTTTGTGTGAGAGCGGGAGCGGCAGGACGGGGAACAGTCTAGTACCGAAAGGGAAATTTTGCAAGCGCATTTTGTACAACACATCCCCATTTTCGCGAAAAAAAACGGAGGAAAGTAGAAAATGCGGTTGACAAATGAACGGAATAAGGGTAGATTGTCCCCCCGCTTATCCTTCGGATGCAGCGATTGCCTCCGCAGGTACAAGCGTGTGAACGGTAAATTAGCCCATTATGAAAACTTTCTCTGCCAAGCCTCAGGATGTCGAGCGCAAGTGGTACGTGATTGATGCAGCCGGTCAGATCCTCGGTCAGGTGGCCGTGGAGGCTGCTAATCTACTGCGCGGTAAGAATAAGACGATTTTCACCCCCCATGTGGACTGCGGGGATTACGTGGTCATCGTAAATGCCAAGGACGTGCAGCTCACAGGCAACAAGGAGAAAGCCAAGATCTACACACGTTACACGGGCTACGTGGGCAATCAGGTGGTACTCACTCCCGCCAAGATTCGTCGCAAGAAGCCGGAGTATTTGCTGGAGCACGCCGTACTCGGTATGGTGCCGCACACCCGGCAGGGGCATGTTCAGGCTACCCGTTTGAAGGTTTATGCCGGGGCTGATCACCCGCATGCTGCCCAGAATCCCCAGCCTGTTTCTCTCTCCTGATCTCTTTATTCTCCTCCGAATTATCATGAGCACTACAACCCCCTACAACGCCACCGGAAGGCGTAAAGAGGCCATCGCACACGCATGGCTTACCCCAGTGACGGAAGACAGAACCGGTCAGATCACCATCAATCGCTGCTCCTTCGAGGAGTACCTGCCGACGGACGCTCTTCAGAATGCCGTGCTTCAACCCTTCTACGCCACGAACACCATGAAGAAGTTTGACGTGCTCATCGTGGCAAAGGGCGGTGGTATCCACGGTCAGACCGGCGCCATGAGTCTGGCTATCGCGCGTGCCTTAGTCCTGGTGGACGAGGCGAATCGGGAGCCCCTTCGCAAGCAGAAATTGCTCACTCGCGACTCCCGCATGAAAGAGCGCAAGAAGGCCGGTCGTCCCGGAGCCCGCAAGCGCTTCCAGTTCAGCAAGCGCTGATTTTATTTGGACGTTTGTTTACCCAGTCGCCGGGAAGGAATCGTTTCGACGGTGTTTCTTTCCCGGCGGTGCTGTTTTCTCTCTACTGTTGTTCCGGAATAACCGCTTGGAAGAAAAACAGGTTCTCAGTCCGGCACGACGTTGATGCGATTTTTATCTCACGCAAAGCAATCTCGGGGGAAACGTCGTAAACCGGCAGCTTCGAATTACAATCAATCTTCCTGAAGCGTTTACTCTGTCTGACCCATACTTCATCCTTGTCGTGGGACATGGGGTTATGGTATGATGGTGATGAGGGATGAAGAGTTTTCTCACCATGCTCGCGTTGGTTGTGACCCTGCTCCTCGGGCTGGGAAGGATGGTCGCATCCGCCCAGGCTGCAGATCAGGCCGAAATGGATGCGGAAAGCCTGTTTGCACAAGCTCGCACAATGTTGGCAGACAAGACAATACGCGACGTGTCGGCAGTGCCGCAAATGCTTGAGAAATGTGCAGAGCAAGGGCACCTTCCGGCGCGCATGCTGCTGCTGGACGTGTACGAAGGAACGCGTGTGGGGATAGACCCGAAACCGGAGAAAGCATTTGCACTGGCATTGGAACTGGCGAGTGAAGAACAGGGAAGAGCGAACGAAAAGAACGTTACCCGCGCGGATTTCCTGAGCGCAAGAAATGAAGCGTTGTATCGGCTGGCTCTTTTTTATGAGCGAGGGAAAGGTTGCAAGGCTTCCCCTTATGATGCCTTGCAGAGAATGAAGGAAGCAGCAACGGCGGGATTGACAAAAGCTAGGGCCGAGTTGGCACGCTACCTGATGAATGGCGTGGGCTGCAAGCCGGACCCCCGCAGAGCTCGAAAGTTGCTCATGGAACTGGCTCGCAGTGCACCACAAACCCCTCATGTTTTTTTCTACATGGGATACCTGTACATGAATGGTCTGGGTATGCATGGACCGAACATGATCATGGCGCGAAAGCTCTACGAAATGGGAGAGAAAGTGGGAGACGCGCGTGCGATTAACAACCTGGCGGCCATGTATGAACGCGGACTCGCCGCCCCGCGCAATTTTTCGAAAGCACTCAAACTCTACAAGAAAGCAGCATCACTTGGCTGCAAAGAAGCATCGGCCAACGTGCAGAGGTTGGCTTACAAGGCAGGAGTAAGGTCTGATGCTACCTGGAGATTGCGGGTGTATCGCGCCGCTCACCGCGTACTGCAGACGCTTCCTCTCTCTCCAACGATAGCGGTTCTGCTGGAGAGAGCGCTGACTATTGCGAGAGGCGAGGAATCATGAAGGAAGCTCGTCAAGCTGTAGAATACGCGGCAGCAGAGCTCGGATTTTCCGCTCTGGGAGTCGCTCGAGCGGATCTACCCCAGCACAACACTCTGAAACGATGGATTGAGCAGGGCTGCCACGCCGGAATGAATTGGATGGAGAAGCACCTTCCGGCACGGTTGAACCCGCAGCTCGTCCTGCCCGGTGTACGCAGTGTAATTATCCTGACTTACGAATATCCGCGCCGCGATGCGAGACAAAAGATAGGCAGCGTCGCGCGCTATGCACAAGGGGAAGACTACCATAAACTACTCTCCTCCAAACTGGCGGACCTGGATGAAACCCTCTCCATCTATGGCGGAAAACAGCTGTGTTTCAGTGACTCAGGCCCTGTCAGCGAACGTTTCTTCGCCGCGCAGGCAGGACTCGGCTGGATAGGGCGCAATGGACTTCTCGTGCGGCGGCGCGGAGGTTCATTCTGCTTCCTGAGCAGTATCCTCACCACCCTTGAGCTACCGGTAGATTCTCCTATGCCGAATCACTGCGGAAATTGCCGACGCTGTGAAGAAGCCTGCCCAACCGGAGCCCTGCATGAAGGGAGTTGCGACGCTCGACTTTGCCTGTCATACTGGACCATTGAGGCGCGCAGGGAGGAAGAAGACCCTCCACTCGCGGTGAAGAGGGCTCTTGGAAAGAGAATGTTTGGGTGCGATGCCTGTCAGGAAGTGTGCCCATGGAATAGTTTGCCGCCGGTGTGCAGAGTGGATCCCCACCTGCTGATGCCGGCGCGACTGGCACGAGCAACTCTTGGAGAATTGGAGCAAATGGGAGGTGAGACGTGGCAACGTTTTTTTGCCGGTTTCTCCATGCGGCGCGCCGGAGAGAAGCTCCTGAACCGCACGGTACGATCCCTCCGAGGCTCTTCTCGTCCGCAAAGCCGCCATGAGCATTGAACAAAGAAAACCCTTGAAGCATCTCACCTACCATGATACCGACTCTTCTCCTGTCCTACTACGGCGGCGTCCCAGGTTACGGTATGCCTGTGGATCGCGCCTCACTCATCGGCATCGGACTGATCGTTTTTGCCGGCGTTGTTGGTTTTATCGTACAGGTAGGCATGAAGAGATGCATGCAGGAGTATTCTGCGGAACCCGCAGGGCTTACCGGTGAGCAGATCGCTCGTGAAATGCTTGATGCTCACGGTCTTCACGACGTGCAGATCACTCATGTCCAAGGACAGCTCACCGACCACTATAACCCAGGCACACGTACGGTTAATCTCTCCGACAGCGTATATTCTCAAGCCTCCGTGGCAGCAGCAGCTGTGGCAGCGCACGAATGTGGCCATGCTATACAGCACGCACAAGCCTACCCATGGCTTGGTATGCGCAGCAGCATGGTTCCCCTTGTAAACATCGGCACGCACCTGGGACAGTGGATTCTAATCATCGGACTCATCATCGCTGCAGCCGGCAACAGCACTTCGGTGGCATGGATCGGTCTCGCACTCTTTTCGATGAGTACTCTCTTCACTTTCGTCACTTTGCCCGTGGAGTTGGATGCTTCCCATCGAGCGTTAGCCTGGTTACGCAACTCGCGGCATGTTTCGCCCGCCATGCATAAACACGCATCCTCTGCCCTGCGTTGGGCGGCGATGACGTATGTTGCCGCAGCGCTTTCTTCCATCGCAGTCCTGGTGTATTACATCTTGCGCCTTCTAGCTCTCAGTTCCCGCGATCGGCGTTGATTTTTCCCTCTCCTCCTCACTCCATGCCCTCCCGGTCCGCACCCCCCCGCCGTGATTTTACCCACGCCGTTCAGAAAGCGCTCGGCGGCAGCGCCACCTCGGCCGCAGCTCAGGACGCGATCCAATGCGTGCTGGCAGCCATTCGCTCCGGATTACTGGCGGATGGGGAAGTGAAAATCGCGCGTTTCGGGACTTTCCGCCTCAAGACCGTGGGAGAGCGAAGCTTGTTACTTCCTGGCACCCAACGCAAAATACGTTTACCCCAGCGGCGCGTGATGCGGTTTCACGCGTCGCCGTGTCTCGCTACAACTCGCGGACAGAAAACTTTGTCGTAGGACACAAAAACTGCTTTTCAGCCGTAGTGGATTGGAGGAAGATATCAGGTGTCATGAAGCGGTGGTATTCCCGGGCGGGAGTCCTTTTATTCGGGATTCTCATGTTGGCTGCGTGCGATGATGATTCCTCGCAAGAGGGACCCTCACGAGAAAAGGAACAGCCTGCACAGGACATCCCCATTATTTCGCCGCGCCCTGCGCCTCGTCCGGATCGCGGTGATCTCAGCATCCGCGCCGATCTGAAGTCGCAGGAGGCGCCCTCCTCTTTCTCTATGGGACCGCGCTATGAACTCTTCACCACGTATGACGGCGCGGACATTCGCCAGGTCATCGGCGTAAGCGGACGCTCGCTTTGGCTGTGCTTCACTGCTCCCTGGTGCCCGCACAGCAAACGCATGATTGAGGAACTAAAGACTGTTGCTCGTGAGGAAAAAGGTTGTGTCCAGGTGGTGGAGGTTGACGCAGATGCATATTCGGCGCTGGCGGAAGAATTCCACATCACCCGCGTGCCCACCACCATCCTCTACGCGGAGGGCGTGAAACTGCGCGTCATCGAGGGCGCATACAACGCTGATAGTCTCCGGCGCTATCTGCACAGCGTTCTTTCCCGTGATGAGGACAATACCGCCACCACTGACATCTCTGACGATTCTCTCCCCAACTAATTGAAAATATGCGCTATCTTACAGGATTACAACCGAGTGGACAACTTCATATCGGCAATTATTTCGGAGCCATCCTTCCGGCTGTGCTCCTGCAGGAAAAGGGTGAAGCGTTCTATTTCATCGCAAACTATCACGCCATGACCACAATGGGTTCTTCGCGGATGCTGCGTGACAATACCCGCGGTCTGGCGGTGGATTTTCTCGCCTGCGGTTTAGACCCGAAGAAAGCCGTATTTTTCACCCAATCCTCTGTTCCTGAGGTAAATGAGCTGGCGTGGATCCTGTCCGTGGTATGTCCGATGGGTCTGTTGGAACGTTGCCACTCCTACAAAGAAAAAATGGCACGCGGCATCGCCGCCTCCCATGCTCTTTTTGCCTATCCAGTGCTTATGGCCGCTGACATTCTGCTCTATAATTCCGATGCCGTGCCCGTAGGCAAAGATCAGAAACAGCACCTGGAGGTTACGCGCGACCTGGCAGGTAAGATGAATGAAGCTTTTGGCGAGCTTTTCAAACTTCCAGAACCCGTTATCAATGAATCAACTGCCGTTGTTCCGGGGCTTGATGGACAAAAAATGAGTAAAAGCTACGGCAACACCCTTCCCATCTTCGGCGAAGAGAAAGAACTCCGCAAGCTCATCAACAAAAAAATCGTTACCGACGCTACCCCGCTGGAAGCCCCAAAATCTACGGAAAAATCTATCATCTTGACCCTCTACAAGCTTTTTGCCTCATCGGAAGATTACGATCGCATGGTGCAGCAGCACCTTGCCGGCGGCGTCGGGTATGGCCAATTCAAAAAAGATCTCTTTGAAGCCTACTGGGAATACTTTCGCCATGCACGAGAAAAGCGCGAATGGTTGCTGGCTAATCCCGGTTATGTGGACGACGTACTCACCACCGGTGCGGTTCGTGCTCGAGAGGAGGCAGGCAAAACCCTTGCTCGCGTTCGGCGCGCCGTCGGACTCGCATGGGAATAATCTATTCTCGCTCTGCCACTAGGGGAGTGTCATCCCACTGATTCATGGACGAAATTCCTGGAGCCACTCGTGAAATTGGTTGGCCCATGGGCGAGAAATGCCCGGAAGAGCAGCCAGATCATCCGGAGAAGCAGCGCGGAGATGCGAAAGGCTCGGAAAATGGGACAGAAGGATCTGCTTGCGACGGGATGTCATGCCGGGACATGCATCCAGACGACTCTCACGCATGCGTTTACGCATAAGTAATTCGTTGTAATTATGCGCAAAACGATGAGCTTCATCACGAAGTCTTTGCAATAATCGCAGAGCTCCGGAATCTCGCGGAAGAACAAGAGGGAGATCTCGATCCGGGAAATAGACCTCTTCATCGCGTTTGGCGAGACCTATTGTCGGCATATCCCCAAGACCGATCTCAGAAAGTACCCGTACAGCCATGCTCAGTTGCCCTTTGCCTCCATCGACCACCACGAGGTCCGGCACAGTAATTGGAGAACGTCCTTCCTTCCTTAGTTGCAATAACCAATGGTATGTTCCCATGTGTTCCGGTTTATCATAGAGGGCACTGCTCTCCCCCAAAATGCGAGAATAGCGGCGTCTCACAACCTCCAACATAGAAGCAAAATCATTCGGCGTATCCTCCACACTGCGAATGCGATAGCGACGGTATGCTGCCTTATCGGGGCGCCCCTCTGTGAATCTTACCATGGAAGCAACGATAAAGTTCCCGGAAAGATTGGAAATATCGAAACATTCCATGATATGTGGAGGCGGAATCGTCAGGATAGAAGCTAATTCTGCAAGATCGGAATCCGGATTCACCGTGCCGGGAAGATCAGAGTCGATCCGCCGGGAAAAACGCCGGGCGGGCTCGAGAGTTTTTTCAATGTTCTCACGAATATCGCGCAACTTTGCAGCTTGTTCAAAATTGAGATTTTCTGATGCGACAAGCATCTGTTCCTTAAGCTCATCCAAATGCTCACGAACCCCATGTCCCTCAAAAAGTCCAAGGGCCGCATCAAAATGGGCGTTGTATTCCTCCCGGGAAATGCGTCCGATGCAGGGGGCAGAGCAATGGCGGATTATATCGTTGTGGCAGTGACGATAATCTTCCTCACCGGGACAATGGACCGGGCAACTGCGCAGGCCGAAATGTCGATTGAGCCATTCCATAGTCTCTTTCAGGGCTCCGCTGTGCACGAAGGGACCGATGTAACGAGCCCCGTCCTCCTTTCGAAAACGTACGAGGGAGAAGCGGGGAAACGGTTCTTGTCGACTTGCTCGCAGCAGAAAGTAGCGTTTATCATCGCGTAGCTGCACGTTGTAATGAGGACGGTATTCCTTGATGAGCTTTTGCTCCAACAAAAGGGATTCCTGTTCGTTTCGCACCTCAAAATAGTCAAAATCCTCGATAGCCGCAATGAGGGCGCGAGTTTTGCCGTTTTCCAGCGTGGCGCGAGTAGGGGAGAAATAACTGGCAAGTCGCTTATGCAAATCCTTCGCCTTGCCAACGTAGATGACGCCGCCGCCGCTGCCCCGCATCAGATACACCCCAGGCCTGTGCGGCGTACTGCGCCATTTTTCTTTCGCCTCGTCACTTGCCATGCTCCCGAGACTAGCATAAAAACCCAAAAAGAGCAAGACAATGGCAGTTCAGTCGGAGCAATCACAGGAGAACCATGTCCATCCTATCTGGATGGAGAAAACATTGAAAGATGTTGTATTTCGCCGCTTTAAATACCCGGTTACGCATCGCTCCTGACGTCCGCACAATCGTCAAACGCGTTGTCAATCGGAAATCGTGACCAACAATTGCATTTTCTGACGTGATTGCCCTGATCACACGCACTTCCGTCTTGTGATAAAGCATGGGAGTGTGGTAGGATGGGGGCATGAAAGCATGGATATGCAGCACACTTTTGGGTATTGTCCTTGCGGCGAGCAGCTCAGCTGTGCCGGTAAGTGAAACAGCGCGCGGAGCTGTGGAAGCAGCGCGAAGTTACGGAGCTGCAGTGCGATCATGCGATATGGGATGGGCTCTTGACTCCATGTATCCGCCGCTCAAAAGAGTATATGCCGAACAATTTTCCAACCGTAGTGGACGCGAAGCGGAAAACGCGCGTCGTATCATGGGATTGACGGAGGAATCCCCGGAGCAGGCTCTGCAACGGTATCGGGAAGGACTGCGCGCCCTGCGTGAGCACTATGTGAAAATGGGGCAGATGATGCAGAAGAGCGGGGTGAAAATCGAATCCTTCAGCGTGCGTGAACCCATGGCTGAGTATATCCTCACGCCGCATACGGGACTGGCGCGCGCCGCGCAGAGAGATAGAGAGGGGCGCATCTCTGCGGAAGATCTTCAAGGGGGCAACGAACGCAGTCGTCTGGTCGTATTGCCGACGACTTTGGTGGTAAGCTGTCCTGATCGTTCCGGCGGAGTGCGGCGTGTAGAGCGTCGTGCGCACATTTACGCCATCCGGGATGAAGTGGTGAACGGACCGATGGATCGCAATGGATTCACCACCCATGAAACAAAAATTAACAAGTGGTATTTTGTGGATGGTAACACGGATATCAATACCCTGCGGGCCTTTTTCCCGGATCTGCCCCTGCATCTCCCTCTTCCCTCGTCCGGCGAGCGTGTGCTGCAATGATGTCGCTCTTCCTTTCTTCCCTTTTCCCGGATCGTGGAGGATCTTGTCGCACAAAGTCTCTTTGATTTTTCCGCGGAGGGCGTGCTCTCCAAAGGACGCGGATTCGAGTTTCGTCCCCAGCAACAGCAACTCGCCGCCGCGGTGGCGACTGCGCTGCAGCAGGAACGCTCTCTTCTGGCAGAAGCGGGCACCGGTGTGGGTAAGTCTCTGGCGTATCTGCTGCCAGCAGTGCGCTTTGCCCTGGAGCACGGACGTAAAGCGATCATCTCTACCCACACGATCAACCTGCAGGAGCAACTTTTCAGCAAGGATATTCCCACCGTCGCCAAAGCTTCGGGGTTATCCTTCCGTGCAGCCTTGCTCAAAGGGCGCGCCAATTATCTTTGCCGTACCCGGTTGCAGCGCGCGATCGATCAGGCAAACGATCTCTTCAACCAGGAGGAGCGTCGTCAGCTGATGCTCGTGCGCGAATGGGCGAAGAACTGTGGGGAAGGATGGCTTTCAGAACTGCCGATGGAATGGGGCATCACAGACAAGGTGCGTTCACAGATCTGCAGTGAAAGTCATGTTTGCTCACTGCGTAATTGCGGTCCTGACTGTCCCTATCAGGCCGCGCGCCGCAAAGCGGAGGAGGCGGAGCTCGTTGTGCTCAACCATACGCTCTTTTTTGGTCTGATGAGCATCCTGGATATGCAGCAGATCCTGAAGCCGGACGCAGCGAGTGAAGTTGACGGCTTCCTTTTCCCTCACGATTTTGTGGTGCTGGATGAAGCGCATACCATTGAGAGTGTAGCCGCCAATCAATTCGGCGTTGCTCTCCCGGAGTTTGAGCTGCGTCGCGATCTGTGGCGTCTCTACAACCCGCGCACTCGCAAGGGAGTCCTGCGGCACGCTGCTACGCCCCGCCTTCTTCAGCTCATTGAAGAAGCACAGGTGGCGGTGGATGAATTCTTCGATCGAGCTGCAAAAGATTGTAAATCCGTTCAACAAAGAGAAAATGAGGACATGCGTGAGCTGAGGCTTCGCCAGCCGTATTGGACCGAAGATGTGCTCACAGGACATCTGGATGGTCTGACGGAAGAAATTGTCGGTATGGCCAAAGAGGAGGAAAACGAGATCACACGGGCCGAGCTGCTCGACACCGCAGCGAACCTCCAGGCTTATTCGGTGTCCGCCAGGGAAATCATTGGCCTCACGGAGCAGGAAAACTCCGTCTATTGGGCAGAATTCGGCGGTCGACAGGATGACCGTCGTTACCTCACCCTGCGCTCCGCAATTATCAACGTAGCCCCCCTGCTACGCCAGAAAATTTTTGAACGTGGCCGTGCATGTATCTGCACGTCCGCTACTCTTTCCGCCGGCGATATGGGCATGGCTTACTTCTCCGGGCGTGTCGGTGCAGAGAATGCAGAATGCCTGAGGATCGGGAGTCCCTTCGATTTTGCAAACCAGATGCGAGTGAACATTGCGCGCAACATGCCTGACCCCACTGACCGCGAACGTTATCAACCTGCTCTCATCGACCACATCAGCCGCGCTCTCATCCAGTCCGGCGGCAGAGCCTTTGTCCTTTTTACCAGCTACAGCGTGCTGCGTAGTGTGGCTGATGCCATTCGTCCGCTCTGTGCGGCACACCATTGGGAACTCTTTGTGCAGGGTGATGGTATGGGGCGCACAGATATGCTCAATCTTTTCCGCGCCGGTGAGAGTAGTGTGCTGCTGGGGACAGATAGTTTCTGGACCGGCGTCGATGTGCCGGGCGAAGCTCTGTCCCATGTGATTGTAGTGAAGCTGCCCTTTGATTCGCCTTCCACTCCGCTCGTGGAGGCACGTTGTGAAGATATCCAATCTCGCGGCGGCAGCCCCTTCCGCGAGTATTCTCTCCCGGAAGCTGCCCTTAAATTCCGCCAGGGCGTCGGTCGCCTCATCCGTTCAAAATCTGACACCGGGATGGTTACTCTGCTGGATTCTCGCCTCTGCTCCAAACCATACGGTCGTTTTTTTCTGCGGGCTCTCCCTCCGGAAGCTCCCTGCTCTTTCTATGAATGAGCTGTGCGCGCTGTCGGCTCGATTTCTTCCCTGCCCTCGTCAGATATCCCCCGCTGCGCATCATATTTCTGCAGGGGACTGAAGCATGGCGCGCTTCCACTCCGTGTAGACATCGGGGGCAAATTCAGAGGGAAGAATACGTGCCTGCATGGTCCAGTGCATCTGCGAGTGCAATACAGGGATGCCCGCGCGCAGAAGAGCACCATCTATCGCCTCTTTGTGGGCGCGCACGACGGACCGCGTAGCGCCATGAACCATGCCCATGATTTGCACACCTCCGAATGTCTTTTCCGCCCCGCTGCGCCAGTAGCAGTGGGTCATACAGACATGACGAGCGCATATGACTCCGGCACGTTCCTCCTCCCCGAGGGGAACAGCCCACATGAGAAGAGCAGCCTCACCGATACCGGCGACAGCTCGGGCTGCAGGGCTGGTGTGATTCAACACGACGGCGAAACGTCCCAAAGCGCCCGCTTCCGCGAGACGATGTGCCCGAAGATAAAAATCTTCCCTTTCCAAACCCAGGGAGGCAGCACGCAGAGACCAGGGTTCCGCAAGACACAATTCCTCCTCGCTGAGTGGAGCACGAAAAGCAAGCAGCACAGAGCGCTCATCTTTATCAAATTCAAGCTGCACCGGACGCTGCATAACCGGCAGCTCATCCTCTATCGTACCGGGATCCAGGCCGGCCCGACGCAAGTGCCCGACGGAGAGACGGAACATGCCGACAACGGGCATGCAAACGAATTCCTGCGCGCCGATGTGGCGCGACAAAATGCGACAGTGCTCATTCAAATCCCCTTCCGGCGCAGGCAATCGCAATGTAGTCCACAGCCGGAAGTCGGCTCCGGGAGAGAGGGGATTCTCTGCCTCCCGGAGAACGACATGACCTGAGAAAGGATCCTTCTCTACGAGCCAGTCAAAGGCCGACCTCACCCTGTCCTTCGGTAAACGCCACGCCACCAGGCAGCTTCGCGTGAGCGAGGTAGAGGGCAGAGTCTGTCGCACGGCGCGCACAACGCCCGCATGCAGCAGGGAGACAAGACGCTTTTTAACCTCCTGCACCGAGAGCTCACAACGCCCGGCCAACACCTCCAGCGGTCGCTCATGGAAGCCCGGCATGCGGTCCTCGGCAATGGCGAGGAGACGGCAATTAACAGGATCTTCCGCAAGGGAGACGCTCATTGGGGATTCACAATTCCGCAATAGGTGAAAAGAGAGGAGTCGGCAAAGTGCTCACGGGCATCCGTGGCGAGACGCTGGGCCTGCTCTGTAGTTTCGGTAAGGGCAAAGAGCGAAGAACCGCTGCCACTCATCAACGCAGCGCTCACTCCCGGGCGTTCCAGCATCCACATCTTCATGATTGCCAGAATGGGAAACTTTGCGAACACGGGGCGTTCCAGGTCATTGCTCATTCGAAGCCCTTTGACGGTCTGAACATCATACATCACGTTTGCCAGTCGCCGGGAGCCGATAAATTTCCGGTATGCCTCCGCTGTGGCCACACCAAAGCCCGGCTTGATGATCACAATCGGACTTGTCCAACCCGCAAAGGGAACGAGCGGGCGAACCTGCTCCCCCCTGCCGGTGCAGCGGCTCAGCACAGGATTCAGGAAGAATGGAACATCACTGCCCACAGCCGCCGCCATGTTGGAAAGCTCTTCCGGACTGTACTGCGTGCCGAGAATTTCATTGACAGCCAGCAGTGTGGTGGCAGCATCCGAAGAACCGCCGCCAAGTCCTGCTGCATGCGGAATGCGTTTGGTGAGAGTAATACGCTGTTTTGCCTTGCGACCGTAGTGTTTCTCAAATTCAAGTATGGCGCGCACCACGAGGTTGCTCTCATCGGTCGGCACACCTGGCTCCTCGCATAGCAGAGTTGTCGTGCGTGAGCTGTGAAAATCCAATTCATCGGTCAGATCCAGCCTCGCCATAATGAGATCCACATCATGGTAGCCATCTTCCCTCTTTCCCTTCACTCGCAAGGAAAGGTTAATCTTTGCCGGTGCCTGATACACGCTGCTCATGCGCATCAGGGTACACGAAAGGATGGCTTTCGTCAAGACCTCTCCCCCCCCTTTTCAGGGCAAACGCATTTGAGGAGAAGTTAATCAACAGAGAAAATCCTCTTATCGACTGATACCATCGTTTATACGTATCAAAAATCATGACAACAAGAGATCATCATGATGTTGGCTCCAAGGGAATTTCAGCATACATTAATGATCCGAAAAAATCTGCGCAACACGCACATTATTAATAAATCGTACCTTGGCTCACTGGCACCACCCTGCCAGTGAGCCCCTGCGGGGCAGCGCCTTTGCGCTGTCCAACCGCCCTCACTGCCCGCTGACGCGAGCACCCTAAACGGGGCCGTCGGGCGTCTTGTACATAGGAGGCGTTAACCGCCACCGCCTTTCTGGCCACGCCCGCGCACGGCTTTCAAATTCCGCGTTGCATTCGCTTTGCAGCTCACGAGCTCCACACGCCGAACTTTGCAAATCGTACATCGTAAATGAGTAGGCTCCGTCTGCCATCGTTCATCCCAAATAAGGCCGCGCTGAAAAAAGTTGAATTTTGCGTCAAATTTGCCCCAAATTCAACGCAAATTCGAAATTGCATCTTTGCTGAAATTTAATATTCAATATATTGCGATATGCGAAATTCTGCTGCAAATCGCTCGGCATCTTGCTTATGCTACCACACGTGTCCCAATAAAATCTTCTCTGGGCTCATTCGACCCATTAACACATTACTCATGCGTTTCCCACGGATGAAGATGGTAAGCCAGCAAGAAGTTCAAACCATTGGTGTACTTGCAACTGTACTTGAATATCTTTGCTGCTTTTGTGATAAAAGCTGTTCGCTCCTTGCGAGTGCGTAGCATTCTGTATTTATTGCGTGCTTCGATGATGTTCGCTATACCTTCTTGGTCTTTGTCTGTGTCTGCCATACAGACATTATGGTTCACTATTTTTGTCCAAACGATAAATCTCTTGCCCTCTTCTTCTCCGTTCAGTGCACTATTTTTGTCCGATCACGGTGCGCAGTTTCTTGCGGCGGCAAGTCCGAGGCGGGGGCGGTTATCTGGGGGTATGATAAGCCGGTGGGGCGGGTGTCAATGGGTTTGGTTATCGGACGAGTTCGGGATGCGCGGCGCAGATTTCGAGCAGGCGGGCGACTGCTCCGCAGGGTTTGCGCACGTCGTTTTCCCATTTGATGAAGGAGGATGCGCTCACGCCGAGGAATGCGGCGAAGTCCTTTGCGACATGCCGCGGGATTTGCGCAGGGCTTGGACGCGGCCGGTGGCGCCTTGCTGGCGGAAGCGGGACGGGGCGACGATGAAGGAGTTTGGCTCGGGGAGCGGAGTGTCGTCATCCAGGCAATCGGCGGCGTAGATTTCCGCGCATTCATCGAGGTTGCGGGCGACTTCGTCCGGGGTATCGCCGCAGGACAAACGCATTAGAAATGCGTTTGCCTATGTACGATGTACGATTTATTAATAATGTGCGTGTTGCGCAGATTCTTTTCGGATCATTAACGTGTGCAGAGATTCCTGTAGATCCATCATTATGATGACCGGTTGTTGTGATGATTTTGATACGTATAAACAGGGATATCAGTCAATAAGAGCATTTTCTCTGTTGATGACCTTCTCTCAAATGCGTTTGCCCTGGGTATCGCCGTGCGTGCAATCGCCGTCTAGATCGGGCAAGGAGCCGATGTAGCATTTGTCTTCGTCGCTCCAGCGGATGTAGCGCGGGTAGCGGCGGGCGAGCGTTTGGATTTTTTTGTGGTACCTTTTACACCCACACGTGCCCCTCAAAAATTTCTCCGATCGCATTCAACCCATTTTTCGCGTGCGGGATGCGAGACACACCACTTGCCTCCGCACAACGCGTGCTAACTCCCCAAATCGTAAATGGCCAAGCTCCGCCTGCCCCCGCCCCTTTCTAATCACGTCCGTACGTTGCTTGATGGGTACGCGTTCGCATCTGCCTCGCTCCCCGCGAGCTTCGCTCGCCAAATTTTGCAAATCGTAAATGACTTGCGTGTTGGGATCTCTTTTTCTTGGGACGGATGCGGCGGATTTGAGTCACTATCTATCAGTTCATGCTGTACCACCCTGAGGGGATGCTGTCAGGGGAATTGACGCAGAATTTCGCATGGTTGAATAGCCAGATTATTAATAGATAAAAGAGACCGCATGTTGAATTTGCGTTGAATTTGGGGCAAATTTGACGCAAAATTCAACTTTTTTCAACAGGGCTTTATTTTGGATGGATGTAACACTCGCTTGTTTTTCCAGAACAGGCATACCAATTTTCAGAGTGTCCAGATTTATAAGCTTGCAATATTGCTTTTCTCGTGATACAAGGCAGTATAGCATGGCGCAGAAAGTTATATTAGCAGAAAGGGTGAAGTCCAAGAGACAGAGATGGGAGCAAGCTGTTTGCTCGGTATTCTCGCGTAGGAATGGAAGGAATCGCCTGAAGGAGTGTTCGTCTCCTTCTTGGCAGGTGTGTGATGATTGAAATTTCGACGATTTCCCTCTCTTGATGTATCTACGGGATTTACAACGGATTCAAAAGCAAATTACCCATTCCTTAGATAAAACCGGAGATAATTTGAAAAGAGCTTATCGTTATCAATTAAAAACAGAGGCAAGAGCATGTGGAATGGTGAGTCATTGGAGCAAAAAGTGAGACGGCTCTATCACTCGGATTCCGGGTGGAGAGAGGGTCTCAAGCTGGAGTTCAAACTTGCTAAAGGAGGATTGCCAAACAAGGAGTTACGTGTTACTTATAGTGCATTTGCTAATACCAAAGGAGGCATCATACTACTTGGCGTAAAGGACAATGGGGAGGTGGAAGGTGTTCCGCACATCGAAAAAAGGCACAAAGAATTGATTGATATACTCAACAACAGTGAGCAGGTAAGCTGCAACCTTTGCGCTCGTTCGGAGAGTATTGAAAGAGTCGTGCTTGATGGAAAGGAAATACTTGCCATGGATGTCCCCATGGCGATTCCTCAACAGCAACCTGTGCATCTCAACAAAAATGAAAAACAGAGTTACATCCGACAACAGGAAGCAGATGTGCAGTGTACAGATATTGATATAGCACGCATGCGGCGAAATCGTGACGTTTGCCTCATGGGGACATATTCCTTGGACTCATATATTGTCCCACACAGTCAGTTGAGTGATATTAATTTAGACACGCTGGGGAAATTTCGGAACTATATGCGTGGTACCGCTTTGGGAAATCAGTGGCAGCATGAGAGTGACGAAGCGTTGCTACGACATTTGCAAGCCTATCGGACTGACCGGATGTCCGGACAAAGTGGTTTGACTCTGGCCGGGTTGTTGATGTTCGGAAAGCATGATTCAATCATCGAAATGTGGCCGAGTTTTCAGCTTGATTATTTTGAGTACGAGAACACCACGGACATTAACGCACGTTGGGATGACCGCTTGACCAATGATGGTACATGGGCAGGCAATCTGTATGAGTTCTTCTTTTTGGTGCTTGCGAAGTTGCAGACGTGGGTACGACGTCCCTTTGAACTAAACCGAGATATGACCAGGAGGGATGAAACCTCTGCTCATATTGCCATCCGAGAGGCTCTGGCCAACGCAATTGTGCACGCCGATTATTGGGTGGATGCGGGAATCCGAATCATCAAGCGATCAGAAGGACTCAAATTTATCAATCCAGGCACACTTTTGGTAAATAAGGAGGCATTGTTTACCGAGCTTGAACAAATAAGCATTTGCCGCAATAAGAACTTGCAGCGAATGTTCCAAATCCTGGGTGTGGTGGACAAGGCTGGGAGTGGAGTGGAGAAAATGACAAAAGGATGGTTTGAGACCTGCATGGCAGTGCCGACTGTCGAAGAAACGTTGAATCCCCCGCGTGTCGTTTGGGAACTTCCTTGTGTAGGATTAATACCCAGAGAGAGACTTGATGCTATCATACAATGCGTTGGGAACGACAATTTCAGAAAACTATCCTCCTTTGAAAAATTGGTGCTAGTTTGCATCCCTCCAGACAAATACGTTTCTCATGGCGAAATTCGGAGCATTTTACCCATACATCCGGCGGATTTGAGTCACTATCTGTCAGTTCTTGCGGAACACGGATATCTGCAAACAAAGGGACGAGCTCGCGGAATGAAGTACAGTTGGGGAGAAGTGCAACAAACGTCACAGATCGATGGGGAAATGTCACAAGTACATGGACAAGTAACTCATAATCAGGGAGAGGCATCATTAGAATCTGCGCAAATGTCGCAGTTCAACAGGCAAATGTCACAAGCTCCCGAGCAAATGTCACAAGCACGTGGACAAGTAACTCATAATCAGGGAGAGGCATCATTAGAATCTGCGCAAATGTCGCAGTTCAACAGGCAAATGTCACAAGCTCCCGAGCAAATGTCACAAGCACGTGGACAAGTGACTCATAATCATGGAGATATATCGTCAGCGCCTGCGCAAATGTCGCAGTTCAACAGGCAAATGTCACAAGCTCCCGAGCAAATATCTCATCATCAAGAAGAAACGTTGCTAGAATCCGGGCAGATGCCTCAATTGCCGCAAAGCGTAGTCAAGGTGAGAACATCGCGTAAAGCAAGCCTAGAGGAGAAGGAGCAAGCTATCATCGAGCTGTGTCGCGGGCAATGGGTTTCGATGGCAGATCTCATCCGGGTTCTTGACAGAGATCGTCGGACTTTGCAGCGAATTCTACGACCCATGGTTCATCATGGCCTGTTAGAGGTTCGTTACCCTCGGCATCAAAATCATCCACAACAGTCCTATCGAGCACGGCAACAAGAGCCATGAAAATCCCAAGCTCTCCGCCTCTCGCGAGCTCCGCTCGCTAAATTTTGCGAATCGTACCTCGTACTCGGTTAATTAGGGTGTTAAAATACGCGGGACTGAGGTAGAATAACCGCAGTTGCGGAAGAAGGGATAGGGGGCGTCTAGAACCTCTATCCCCGGTACATGGGAGGCTCGTAAATCGATTAGGGAGAAAGCCCCGTTACGATGTCAGAGCGTCATGCGCCCCGCCTAGGTGACGGCTCCGCAAAAGACTCGGTTGATAGGGCAGGAAGCAATTCCCAGGCCCGTAACCGTGTGAGATAAAAACACACGAGTAATTATACGACAAACGAAATAAAAGTCAAGCTCGAGAAAAAGCCGGAAAGCAGCAACACCCCGATCGTGGGGGGTGACTTAGCAAAGGAAAGCTTCAAAGCGTCGTTGAATGGGAGCGTGAGAAGCTTTAAAAATGAAGAGAAAGGCATCCAAGAAATGATCAAGTGGGCAAGAAGGAAGAGCAAGACGGAGCAATTGCTCATAGCCTATGAGGCCACAGGGTCGGTGAGTCGGCCATTCACGATGAAACTCATCAGGAGAGGAATGGAATGGGTATGCCTGTTTCCGCCAGCAGTAAGGGCATTTGCCCGAAGTGTAGGCAAACAGGTGAAGAGCGACATCGTAAATGAATTAAATCGTAAATAAGTAAACGCATTTCCTAATGCGGTTGCCCTGCCTATGCCATACCTTTGGCAGAGCCACGTTGAAAAAAGTTGAATTTTGCGTCAAATTTGCCCCAAATTCAACGCAAATTCAACATGCGATCTCTGCTATCTATTGATAATCTGCAAATTTAACCATGCGAAATTCTGCGTCAATTCTTTCCCGTCTTATCCTTCAGCTTTTGGTACTCCTCAAAGGCAGCCAGCATCATGTCGGTGTCGTTAAATTGAGGTGTCCAGTCCAGCTCTTGCCGTGTCTCAGATATGTCGATGATGTAGTTCTCATCAGCTATCATGTATTGCTCTTTGTACATCATTTCCAAACCCAGCCAGCCCAACACGCCCAATGTCATCTTCACCGCCTTTCCCCATGTCGGGATGAGGATGGATTTCGAGTGGTTTCTTTTTATCACCTGTCCTAGTAGCTCCTTAACAGTCGGTGGATTGATGGAGCCAAGATTGTAGGATTTATTGGGCAATTGATGCCGGATGGCCTGGGCGATAGCTTCCGCGCAATCCTGTACGAAAACCATTTGATAATAATTCCTCCCGCTTCCGATCATGGGGACAGGCAGGTTGTACTCTATCAACTTAAACAGCTTCACCAGAATTCCCAGCCGCCCCTTGCCGATGATCATACGGGGACGGAATATCGTGATGTTCATCCCCTCTTGCCGGTATTCCTCACAAATGGCCTCGGCTGCCTTTTTGCTCTTCCCGTAGTATCCAAATGGATTCTGCACGTGCTTTGTATCCACCGGCAGATACTGAGGTTTACCGTAAACCATATCCGTGCTGAAAAAAACCATCTGATGCGCGCCGTCCTCCGACATCTTCTTCAATATATTTTGCGTGCCCGCTACATTGACTTCCTCAAAAAATGCCTGCCTGTTTTTCTTGGGCACTTTGTGATGGTATTGATTGGCCGCCAAGTGCACGACGATATCATCCGGTCGGAATTGAAATCGGATTTCCCGGGTGATGTCTTGCTGCACATCTTGCACGGGTATCCCTGAAGGGATGAGATCCAAATTAATTATTTCCTCCCCTCTTTGAAGCAAGAGATTGCCTAGTTCCTTCCCGACGAAGCCGGAGCCACCTATAATGACGTATCTCATGATGTGAGATCTTTACTGTAAGTTAAAATGATGACCCCCAGGCAAATGACCGCTATCCCAACGCATTTTTGTAGAGTAAGAGGCTCGTTGAGGAAAAAAGAAGCCAAGACAGCGGTGATGATGAACCCGACACAGGAAAAGGGATAAGCCAGCGACACATTGACCTTCGAGAGAACCACCATCCACAAAATGATGGATACGGCATAGCAAAGCATGCCCCCCCAGAGGTAGAGGTTGGAGAAGAAGCTGATGCACATATTCCAAAGCTGCTCGAGCTTCAGGGAAACGGAGCCTATCTTGAGCATCCCCTGCCGGATGAACAGTTGTGCCAAGGCATTCAATGCCACACTGGATAAAATGAGTAAGATGTTTTTCATGGATTTCGTTTTTTATACAATGTTCGTGAACAACAGAAGCACGTAGCCGACAAAGGTGCAGCACGTCAGCAACAGGGCCTTATCCTTGTACAGGTTCTCCGTCGGATCCTCCGAACCGTTATACTTGTCCAGAATATACACGTACCAGAACATCCCGAATACCACAAAAACGATGCTGTAGATCATGCGGTGCGTTCCCAGATTAGCCTTCGTATTGGTCTCCATGGTCCAGAGGGCGTAGGACATAATCGTAAGCGCCATCGTGACGGCCAGATAAGCATTGAGCATTTCCTTTCCGTACTTTTTGAGCACCGTCCGCGATGCCGTTCCATGCCGCAGTAGCTCACCCTTGCGCTTCGCAAATCCCAGGAAGAGCGATAAAAACAGCGTCGTCATGAAGATAAAGCTCGATACCGGCTCATGGATGGCATAGGCTCCTGCGTACACCCGCAGCACAAATCCTATGGCGATCACGAACACATCCAACAGAACGATATTTTTCAGCTTCCCGGAATAGAGGACGTTGATGAGCAGATAGAGTCCGATGACCCCCGCAACCTTGATGTCACCCAGCAGGATTAAAACAGATGTTCCTCCCAACAGTAGGAATAAGGTCGCCGCCAACCCTTTCTTCACCGAGATGGCTCCGCTGGCTATCGGGCGATATTTCTTTTGAGGATGCAGGGCATCCTTTTCGCGGTCCTGAATATCGTTGACGATGTAGTGGGCGCTGGCGATAAGGCTGAATGCGAGGAAGGCGTAGAGTGCCGAGAGAACGGAGGGGATGTCCGTAAATTGAAAGGAGAACAAGAGAGGCGCAAGGACAAAGGCGTTCTTGACCCACTGCTTGATGCGAATAAGTTTCAACCAGGTTTTCATGAGACGATATAGAAGTTGATGAGGAGGAGGAAGAGACCGGCGTAGATCCCGGCGAATACATCATCGAGCATCACGCCCCAGGCGTTGAGTACCTTTTGATCCGCCCATTTGGCTGGTTGAGGTTTGACGATATCGAAGAGTCGGAACAGGAAGAAACCGGCGATGTACGCCCACCAAGCGTGCAGGTTTTCAACCAGGCAAGGGCCTACAAAGGCTAAAGTGACCAACTGTCCCACAACCTCGTCGATGATGATGAGCGAGGGGTCGTGTTTGGTGTATTTGAGAATTTCTTTGGATGCGACGACACCTATAAAGAAGGTGACAACAGCGGTGAGCAGCAGTCCCCACGTCCCGTAGAAGTAGGCGATGCCAAAAGCAACGGGCAGAGTAGCCGCCGAACCGGCAGTTCCGGAGGCGAAGGGAAAGTAGCCGACACCAAATCCGCTGCCGGCTGTGTAACATAGGAATCTGTACATTTTATGGCTTTATTTGAGGTTGTCTGGGAAATTCATGGGCGAGTTGCTTTTTGTACTCCTCAAGCAGTTTTGCGTCGGTGACAAAGAGGATGACATCCTTCCACACGATGAGTCCGTTCTCGTGTGGCCACGCACGTGCTTTGTCTAGGATGCCCGCTTCATGCAGGAGTTTCAGTTGATCCTTACACACAGGCTTTAAATATTTAAGCTTTGTATCGCATTTAAATGAAACAAAATTTATTGGCCAATAGAAATTCAGCCCATCGAATGGGTTAAAATCGTATCCGAAGCTCACGAGTGGCAAAGAATATTCAGAGCCGAACGTACTGTTTGTCGCAAAGCGAGGTCTCATCGATATTCGTCCAATTTGGACAACCTTATATTTTTTATTCACATCAGAATCTTTTTGTGTTTCCAAACGCGCCAGCACTCTGTTCCAGAGCATTTTTTCTGCATCGAATCCCAGTTTCCAGACACGAAGGCAATCTAAATCATTGATGATGGACATCCAAATAGCTCCCATTACTGCAAAAATACTTAAATTGTGCATCTTCTTTAGTTTGGTAAACACCAAAACTGTCATGAGCATTTCAAACGGGACTAATCCAAATAATTCTATTCTATCAGCAATGATATGTTCAGATGATATCATCATAGTAGCTTGAGTTGCGTGGAGCGACCCTACAAGTAGGGTCAGTCTAACCAATTTTTGTTTATAGTTTCCCGTTAAACAAACGTACAGAGTCACGAGAATCGTAAAGCCTAAAAAAACCCATAGAACGGTTCGGGAGATGAAGGGAGAATTGTATTCATACAATTGATAAAGACTCTGTTTAAACAGAACAAATAATCTCTCCGGCAATCGTTCTAATGGCAGTGTTTTTGTATTATAAAAATCTTCCACAGGAAATACGAAAGTGATAATGAATTTGTACAAACCAATGCCTAGGACGATGCAAATCACTGGTATTGAAAGCGGGACAAAACAAGATTTAAAATGTTTCCACGAACCATCCCACTCAAATGACTGCACTAATAGCCTGCCAATAAAGACTACGGCAATGGTGTTAATCAGGACAGGATACGTTGCCAGCGACAGGTTAATCAGGACAAAGGAGAGTACAGCGAGGGCTCCCTTCCTCATGAGAGAACTTTTTTTCTCAAATGTGATCTTCTCGCTTAGTATCAGGGCAATCAGAGCAAGGGTGACACCCATGAAAACCTCCGGCAGCATGTGCACATAGTACATCATGCTCAATGTGAAAGGCTGCACCGTCAAAATGAGACCGCATAGACAAAAATAAGCGACCCGTTTTTCCAATTTCCAATAAATACAAAGCAATACCGCATTCAGTGCAAGAAAGAGGAATGTGATAACATCGTAGATAAAGGGCAAATAAACGCCTCTTAAGAACGCCTTTTTAAACAAATAAACAGCGTACCTTCCCTCGAAGATGCGTTGGTCCCACGGAAGCAAATTAAAATTACTTACAAAGTTCCAATCGTGGTTTCCCCACATAAACTGGATAGCATGGAATCCGAAGGCGAAACAGAGAACGCCAAAAATGATCCAAAAGGCTCGACGATAAACCATGTTGATGTCTGAATAACTTTTAGCAATTACTTGAAGAATATCACCTCCTGTTGTCTCCAATGAATACCGTCTTAGGATATCAGAACAGAAAATAAGCAATGAACAAGCAAGGAACATTCCTATCAATCTGTTCCATATGATATCTGTGAAAAAAACAGGCTTTTGGATATCGAAGCTTAACGCCAAATCTTGTCCGATCTTAGCATTTTTGCTCTGTATAAGAACGGTTTATTGTGCCAAACAGTCGCCTCCTGAGCAATAAGTTTCCCGTTGAGTCGTATATTCTCGAAACGAACGTAGGCAGGCTTCATCTGTTCACCAACTCTCAAATCCTGCCCGAGAAAACTCACCACCAAAGAGGTTGATTGGGTATTTCCCTTGGGCTTCAACGTCATTTGATAGGTCTTTCGCAAGAAAGAAACCGGGAATTGAACCACGACTCCTTGGTTACCATTGCCATCTCTTATCCACCGAGGTCTATCCACTCGCAGTGATTTTTCATAAACATCGATCTGCCCGTCACGAATATCTCCGGAAAACACAACATCTACTCGACCAAAATTGCTTTGGATCCTCCACTTAATATCGTCTTTCAGAAATAGGCTTGGAATTAGAGCTGCCAGCACAACACTGATTCCCAAACCTCCTAATAAGCCTTTCACAATCTTCTTCATAGCGAACTTGTAAATTTTGCTATTCATGATTTCTGCTCGAATTTTCTGGGAAATTCTTTGGCAAATTGTTTTTTATAGTCTTCAAGCAGTTGTGCATCGGTGACAAAGAGAATGACGTCTTTCCACACGATAAGTCCGTTCTCGTGTGGCCACGCGCGTGCTTTATCTAGGATACCCGCTTTCCACAGCCGCTTGAGTTGAGCCCTGTACTTGGTATTAGGATGGATAGGATGAGGGTGCTCGCCTCTAAACTCTGTTTGATAATAAAACTCGCAGGCATGAAACAAATCCCAAGGAGCATCATAGCTGTATGACAATAGGCTGTTCCCGTAGTTATGGACTCTTTTTGAAGGTCGCAATTTCTTATAAAAGCGAAGGCGCAGAGAAATGGGGCGTCCAATCTGAATAACCTTGTATTTTCGATTTACGTCAAAATCTTTTTGGATTTCCATACGTGCCAGCACTCTGTTCCAGAGCATTTTTTCTGCATCGAATCCCAGTTTCCAGACACGAAGGCAATCTAAGTCATTGATGATGGACATCCAGATAACTCCTGTTGTCGCAAGGACGCTCAAATTGTGTAGTTTCTTGAGTTTCGTAAATACTACAACCATCACAAGTGTTTCAAAAACGACCAACCCAAATAATTCTATCCGTCCAGCTATGAGGTGCTCATTAGCAATTATCATGGCAGTCTGCGTCGCGAAGAGCGCTCCACCAAGTAAAAGCACTCTCACGATTTTTTGCTTGAAGTTTCCCATCGAACAAATGTGCAACACCACGAGAACCGTAAACCCTAAAAAGACCCACAAAATGCCTTGGGAGATAAAGGGAAAAGGATATTCGCACAATTGACGGAAACTTTGTTCGAATAAAACAACTAGACGTTCCGGGATCTGGTCAAGGGGTAGCGTTTGCGCGTTGTAGCCACCATATAGAGAGAACACAAATGTAAGTACGAGTTTGTAAAAAAGAATCCCAAAGACAATGTTGATCGCTGAAACAGCGTATGGGACAAAATAGGATCGAAACTGCCCCCATGAGCTATCCCATTCGAACGATTTTACTAACAGCTTACCAACGAAAGCCACGGCAATGGTGTTAAGCAAAACAGGATACATGGCCAGTGACAGGTTAAGCAGAACAATGGAAAGAAGTGAGCAAACCACCTTCCTCGTGCGAGAACCTTTCTCGAATGCTATCTTCTCGAGCAGCATAAGTGCAGTCAGAGCAAGGGTGACACCAATGAAAGTCTCGGGAAGCATATGCACATAATACATCATGCATAATGTAAACGGCTGAGCCGTCAGAATGAGCCCGCATAATACGAAGTAAATGATCCTTTTTTTCAATCTCCAATAAATGCAAAGCAGCACGGCATTGAGTGCAAGAAACAGAAATGAGACGACATCGTAGATAAGAGGCAAATAAACTCCTCCCAAGAACAATTTTTTGAATACATTAAGTGCATACCGCCCTTCCCACGCACGACCATCCCACGAGAATGCAGAACCTTCTGCATAATCCCAATCATGATTACCCCACATAAATTGAATAGCGTGGAACCCAAAGGCAAGGCAAAGTATGCCAAAGATGATCCAAAAAGATCTCCGATACACTCCGTCAATATTTCTGTAGTTTTCTGCAATTACTTGAACGATATTCTTCTTATTGAACCTATTGACCAGCCGTTTTAGGATATCGGAACAAAAGATAAGCAACGAACAAGCCATGAATAATCCAATAACACGCTCCCATCTAATGTCTGTGAGGGCAAGCGGCTTCTGGATGTCAAAGCTCAATGTGACCACCGAATTGTCAGAGATATTCTGTGCATGATATCTAAACGGTTTGTCATGCCAAACCGTTTGTTCCTCAGCAACGGTCTTCCCATTAACTCGTATATTCTCAAAACAGACGTACGCAGGTTTTCGTCGGTTACGGACTCGCAAATCTTTTCCGAGAAAACTCATTCCTAACGACATTTCTTTGGTATTTCCCCGGGGCTTCAGTGTTATTTCATACGTCCTTTTTAAGTAGGAAACAGGAAATTGAACCACAACCCCTTGGTTATGCTTGCCGTCGTGTATCCATTGAGGTCTATCCACGCGCAGCGATTTCCCTTGGACATCAATCTGCCCGTCACGAACATCCCCAGCAAAAGTGACATCTACCCGACCAACGTCGCTTTGGTATGTCCACTTGGCGTCGTCTTTCAGGAAGGCGCTTGGAAACAGTGCTGCCAGCACCATGCTTATGACAAGCCCTCCCAACAATGCTCTTATAATCTTTTCCATTTTATTTTTAGTTTGTTAGTACTTAACCATATTCTCGAATGCGGGAATACTGCTCCGCGGTTCGCGTTTACGAACGTTTCCTCTTCCGCAAAATTGCCTGTCAAATTCCGGAAAGCATACCCCTCTCCACTCTGATTCACACGGATGAGAATTCCCAATGCCTCCTGTGCATTAACTCCCCTCTCGCACAGCGACACCAAGTTGACGAGTGAAGAATACTCCGACGGTAAAGTGCACGATTCCATGCTGTTTATTTCGACTTAATGTAGCGCATAACGGGCACCTCGATGTAGTGGTAACCGAGCATCGCCAAAAGCATGATGGCACAGACCATACTCAAAAGAAGACACCACGGATGAGCGAGCGCCCATTCCTTGTGTCCTGGCGAGAGGACGTGCAATGTAACTTGGAAGATCAGCCTGTGAACGATGAAAATGCCAAACGCGTAGCGTCCGACCCAGACGCACCAATCCTGCTCCAGCAGACGGGACAAATAACCCTCCTTCCAAATAAACAGATGGAACAGGCACGCGAAAGACACAATGCTTAAAAGATCCGAAAGCTTGTACCAATGTGCGCCGTACAATGAACATACGAAAATACTCAGGAAAAAAAGTTCGGCTGCAGTGTATACAAAAACTTTTGTGAGCGATTGGCGACAAAGAGTTACCAAACTGTGTGCGGGGGGGGTGGTAGTAACAAACACATTAGCAATCACATATGAGATTCCTAAAAACACAAAAACTCTACTGTAATCTATGAACCCCACAAGCTGTCCAGAATTGGGCAACTGAGGAAGGCTCCTCCATAGTACCAAGCCAATGAATGCTATACTCGTTACGACGAGAGCGACATGCTTCGCGGACAGCGTCTTGATCCACGACAAGTATAGAATGGAACTCAGGAAGAGAACACAGCAGAACCACGCAGGGCTGACAAATTTGGACCAGCGATCAGCCGGGCATGTATCGTGAATGAGCAGGCATTGTTCAAGATTGGCGGACATACTCCACCCCCAGAAACCAAAAAAGTGGAGTACATAGGCTATCAATGTGACGACAATGATCAAGGGTGCCATACGCAACCATTTGTTACGCACAAATTTCCAGACGGAACAATCCGGGCGTGTCTTCAATACGAGGAAAAAGAAGGAAACAACAAAGAAATACAGGACGGCAAGAAAGCCCTTTCCGGTGTAATCCACAAGAAAAGACAGTCCATACGGTGCAAAACTCTTTACATGCATGGTATGGAAGCCCGCAACGGACCAAGCCATGAGGAAGCGGAGAAGTTCGATATTCTTGAACTTTCCGGCAGGTGAAGGATATTCTGACGGTAAAGTATAGACGTCTGAAGATTTTTCGTCTTGATCAGATATCCTTAAAGATTCGACAGTATGCAGCCTTTGAGTGCCATCCTTGATGTTACATTGCATCCCATCTTCCCTCCCCATGGAAGTTGAAATTTTATTGCCCAGCCTTCTAAGGGCGCCAAAATAGAAAATCAGCAGCCCGACAACGACAAATAACCCGATGAGGCGGCCCCAGTTTACATCCGAAGGGGTGATCGGCTTCCGGATTTCAAAGCCTAATGTGACGGTCGAATTGGCTGACATGTTCTTTACGTGATACCTGAATGGCTTGTCATGCCAAACCGTTCGCTCCTCAGCAACGGTCTTCCCATTAACTCGTATATTCTCAAAACAGACGTACGCAGGTTTTCGTCGGTTACGGACTCGCAAATCTTTTCCGAGAAAACTCATTCCTAACGACATTTCTTTGGTATTTCCCCGGGGCTTCAGTGTTATTTCATACGTCCTTTTTAAGTAGGAAACAGGAAATTGAACCACAACCCCTTGGTTATGCTTGCCGTCGTGTATCCATTGAGGTCTATCCACGCGCAGCGATTTCCCTTGGACATCAATCTGCCCGTCACGAACATCCCCAGCAAAAGTGACATCTACCCGACCAACGTCGCTTTGGTATGTCCACCGGGCTTCATCTTTTAGGAAGGCACTCGGGAACAGAGAACACAGCACAATGCTTACCCCAAGCCCTCCCAGTAACGCTTTTATGATTCTTTTCATATTGTAGCAAACTGAATGTTTCACAAGTTTAATGATAGGCTCTTCACAAGAAAGCAGCAAAGGCTCGGCTCTTACTCACGATGTAGGCCTGCCTTTTAATGCCAAAACGTTCAAAAGTTTGAAAAGCGATCGATTTCTTTCTCAACGCTGCTTGCGTCTTCCTGATTGTATTTTTCTCTCCTACGCGCTCAGCATCATCAAAAATGATCACAAAATTCTCTGCCAAATTCCCATGCCCGATCAAGCCCACCACATTGGATCGCGGCAGATTCTTCCCTCCCCCCACTGGACCATCCACAATAATTAGATCAAACTTTCGATCTTCCACAAATTCCAACAACCCTGCATACTTATCATTTCTCTTGCGCCTGTACTCAAAATACTCTAAATCGAGGTGATTGATGCGGATATGATCATGCTTTGGCAACTCCGGCTGATAGATTTTGATCCAGTCAAGGCTGTGCTCGCATACGTTGAGGTAGGCTTCAGGATTTTTGTATGCAATATATTGCGTCGTCAACTTTGTCGTCTGTCCCAAGCCAAACTCTAGGATGTTTTGCGGCTCAATCTTGTCCAGTATGCGGAACAGCAGATAGATAAAGCTGTAATTGGCCGCCCAGTTGTGTAAGTTGAAAGTTTGGTTCTTTACCCAAGAACTCTCCCTCATACCGTCACGCAGGAGATGAGCGTAATTGAGTTCCTTCAGCCCATTGTAGCACTGCTCCAGCCTCCCCTCTAGGGCGGCAAACCGTTGCTCGTACTTCCGAGCTAGGTTCAACAAAGTTACTTGTTGCCCCTCGAGAGAGCTTGTGCTCTCCTCCCCTGACCGATTATTTTGCATGGGTGATTATTTTCTCGATTTCGTCAGCCAGCACATCGATATTTCCACGAATCACTTCCGAGCTCGGGTTGAGTTTCAGGATAGTTTCCTTCAATTCCTTCCGTGTGTAGGGATGAGTCTGCTGCTCATATTCAACCCGCACTTCCTGCCCATCTCTCACGGGCATCTCATAACGCCATGGCTTGTCATGCCACACAGCAATGGGCGAAGAGAGAATCTCTTTTCCGTCAATCCTGATGGATTTGTAGTCATTCCATAGAGGAAATCTTTCTCCTCCAAAGCGCATATCTGATCCTCGGAAGGTCAGCATAAGCTTACCTGCGGCAATGATGGAAATTTCTATTTTTCCCTTTCCTTCCGAACTTGTCAGGACCTGCCCAACGCCCTGTGCATTCTTAAACCACTCTGGCTTTACAATTGTACTGTTTTCCGCTTTGATTGCGACGGCATTCTCTGCTGTGCCAATATTCTTAACATCGATTCGTGCCTGACGCAACTGATTTTGGATGTATTTAATACACAATGATTTGAATTTCTTCAGCAGACAATGTCTCCTGTACCAATTCGACAACAGGAATGACCGAGGTTTATTCCTCGATCTTTCTCGAGGGTTATAATATTCGCTACTTTCCACATCATAGGCTAGAGAAGGAAGCACTAGTTTTTCTGAAATTATTTTTTCAAAGGATGCTGGATAAATGTCTTCTGTACCAGAAGAAGAAGTAAACGTCATTTCTCCAAAGTAAATTCTCCCGTTGATGACATAAAAATCCACTCGTACATAAGGAAATCCACTACTCAAAATTCTAGCTAATTTTGTCATTTCCTCCAAGCAATCTGGTTTTGGAGGAGAAGGGAATGTATCATATTTTGTATTTACCTTATAGGGTAACTGTGTCCAAGATAAGTCATACAAATTTCTTCTATGTTCCGTATGTCTATCACTATCTACCCAAATAAATTCAGGTATTCCATCGAAACAAGTATATTTGTAATCCCTTAAGTCACCCGTATTATCATCCATGTACTGCTCTACTAGGATTTTGGGGTTAATATCTCTATAGTGGAGCTCAAATCCCCATTTAAATGCAAAATTTTCACACATCCATTTATCTACCTTTAATTTCGCAGCAACGAGATCAAGTTGAGATTTATCTTTGACAATGATATTATAACCACACCCGTGATTACATTTGATCACAAACTGGTCAGGCAACCGATTAAAATCAATTTCCTCAAATCGATCATATACGCCCAACAAGGGGATAAGATATTCCCCACCTATTTTCTCTTTCACCCACTCGCGGACCATATACTTGTCAGCTAATCTCGTCTTGATGGGTGTGGAATCGTAAAGTTTGAGCCATTGAATTTTTTCATTAAATGTCTGTGGATGGTCAATATCGAAAGACTTATTTTTAGAAATTCGACGATACCAACTTTGAAGCTCTTGCTTATAAGGGGTTGCCTTATTAATCATTCCTAATTTTTTTCGTTTATATTCAAATATGAACATTTCCTTAATCCTAGGATAATATGCTGTAAGGCGGTTAAAATCCTTCCAAAACAATTTTTCCCCCGCATCATTGATTTTCGTTAGACCCCTTTCCTGTGTTCCGGGAATGTAATTCGCTTCAATGATAGGCTGGTTGACAACGCGAACTCGGACCCCATTCAGAGCTGCTTGCATCCAAAACCACTGATCATCGTTTGTTGGAGCTAATCGCATAAAAAGCTCTTCATTCAGAATATCCTTGTAAAAACAATGGGGCGGATAAAGCACCCCACCAAGACCTACTAACTTATTCAAGAAACTGCTTCCCCTATAGTAATCGTGTCCTCCTTTGATGATTCTAAAGTCACCATTATACAAGAATTTCGTGACTCGGTGGCATTGTATATCGTGAGGAAATTGTTGATAACTATCAAATAATTTCTTCAACCAGTCGCGCTCATAGATATTATCGTCATCTGCTGTCACTATGATTGCATCCGGATACTTCTTCAAGGTAGGGATCAATTTTTTATAAGAGCCAATATCGTGATACCAATCGATTGTTAACCCTTGGTCCTGTAGATCGAGCAATTCTTGAGGCAAATCAACTTCTTTACTTGGAAATTGCTCCGCTGCCAGCCACAAAATAAGCTTATCAGGCTTTAAACTCTGGTTTAGGAGGCTTTCAATCGTTTGATTTACAGTTCCGATTCGTGCCGGATAGGAAGTTAAGGAAACGATAAGATCCCTGGGGACGATTTTATGGTAAATATTTGGAAATTCTTCCGCCAATCTCTTTTTGAAGGCTAGTTGCCACTCCTCATCGCAGTCGTGAATGAACCAAGTGAAATCCTGATATTCTCGCTCTCTGACAGCCTGAATATAGGGTTCCTCTTTATTCTTAAATGCTGATCGAATGAAGGCCTCTACCTTGGCGTACACATCAAAAATAAGGAAATCTTTCGCTGTTCGTCCATCAGCTGTTACACTCCCTTTACGCCTCCTGTAGTAATACGCCACTCTGTCTGTCAGGACAATTTTTTCTGAAACAGACATGACGACCATAGAAAAGTAATTATCTTCTGCTATATTTCTCTTTTCATAGCATCGGATGTGATAGGTGTCTAAAAGTTCCCTCTTATATATTTTATTACAATTGCTTCCAGACTTTATCATCAATTCTTTTTTCTGCGCCATTGTAACCAAGACATTTGAGGTGCAGGGAATGACAGTCTTGGACTCATTATTTTCTGAAAATCTTACAATCGTTCTCACTGCGGCTATATCAGCACTATGACGCACAGCGAGATTAAAGAGTTCTTCAAAATAACGGGTATCGATGTAATCATCAGCATCAACGAAGCCTATATAAGCCCCTTTAGCGTACGAAAGACCCAAATTTTTTACGGCTCCAGGTGAGCCTATGTTTTTTGAATTGCTGATGATAGTAATTTGAGGGTTTTCCCTCGCGTACCCTTTTAGAATTTCAAGTGAATGATCTGTGGAGGCGTCATCCACACAAATGATCTCTAATTCACGAAGCGTTTGATTAACAACGCTTTCCAGGCATTCTTTCAGAAATTCTTCCACATTATAAACCGGAATAATTACCGAAACTTTTGGCTCGAAATCGAGTCGATTTTGCGCCACGATACGGGCCATCTCTCTTCCCTCTCTTTCAGGCATTTTCTCCTCTCGAATATCATCAAAATATGCCAGATATTCTATGTTAATTTCGTCACGACAAACATGGGTGTTGAAATCCCTGATAAGCGTTCGAATTTTGTCCTTGCACACCGACTCCAAGTACGGATTCTTGATATAGGTTAAATACCTGTAATAGATACTGTTAATCAGATGCTGGCGAACACAACTGATAATATTCTGTCGACAAGAGCAAATGATATTAAGGATGATGAAGAATTGGCGAATTTGACAGTCAAAGTTATGTGCCCGGATGCCAATTAAGGAAGAAATGTTGTTGATACGATAATAAACAAACTTTTCTTTCGTGATGTAAACTTTTCTTGCATATAGTAAGCAGCGGTAAAAAAATGATGTATCATTAGCGCAAAGGAGGTTGTCAAACCTTACGTTATGTTTCAGCAAAAAATACCTCAAATAAATACCTGACCACGGAGCATCCGAAATGCGCACCAAAAGTTTGAAATCATGATTCAATGAATAGCTTTTCTCAAAATCATTTTCCTGAAGTGCCCTCATGTCCGTAAAATAGGAGCTAACGATCTCCTTTTTTTGGTTATCGTATGAAAAAGAGCAGAATTTAAGCACCTCCACACCATGTCTTGTTATGAGAGCGGTAAGCTTTTCATACGTGTCTGTATCTACCCAATCATCGCTATCTAAAAAATGGATATACTCTCCCTGTGCGACAGCGATACCTGCGTTACGAGCAACTCCGGCATGCAGGTTTTCTTGCTGTAGTACGCTGACGCGTGGATCTTTTTGTGCATATTCCTTCAAGATGGACAGAGAGCTATCCGTTGAACCATCGTCGATGCAGATGACTTCAATCTCTCTGAGGGTTTGATTGATAACGCTATCCAAGCATTCCCGCAAATAAACTTCTGCATTGTATACGGGTATAATGACAGACACTTTTGGCACATAATCTATTTTATTGTGCGCAATAAAATATGCCGTTGAGCCTGGCACTCCCTCTGCATTTTGAACCTGGATAGTTCCGCCCTCTATGGGCTGTGCTTTTATATGGTTCATCTCTTCTCTGTTGCTTTCTACTTTGCAATGCTTACACCCCTCATCATGTCCTTCTCTATCGTTACGGTAAGCCTTTTTTTAGCCGTTCAATCTCGTTTTCCAAGCGATCGCATTCCTCCTGTAAGCGTATTGGGTATTCCCATATGTACTTCAATCTCTCGCCAACCCCCATTTTCGCACCGCTCCTCTCGATTTCTTCCCCGCATGGGAGCCCCCACTTCACCAGCTTTTCCGCATACCTGTGCCCGCTAATAATCCTCGTTTTGTACAGCAGCCAATATTTGATTTGTTTGATCCTGCTGATTCCTTTTGCCCCTTGTTGCTTATGTTGCTGCATCATACACGTTGATTATTAATTGCCAAAATTTGTTATTCATTCACCTCTTCATCGTTTTTTAAAAAAGCGGAAGTCTAAAATATGGCGAGAGCGCAGCCCGCCTGCCACACGTTTCCAGTCCGCCGCATCAAACTGCGGCCATTCCGTGAGAATGGCCAACACATCGGCTCCCTGCGCCGCGCTGTACATATCCGGAGCGTATCGGACACTGTCGCCCAGGATGCGGCGCGCCGTCGTCATGGCCTGCGGGTCGTAGACGCACACGTCCACGTGGTGATTCGCCAGGCGCTGCACAATCTCCACAGCGGGACTCTCCCGGCAATCATCCGTCCCTTCCTTGAAAGCCAGTCCCCATATAGCTATCTTCGGGGAGGGTATATCTTCAACTTCCTTCATAATGCGCTGCGCCATGTTCTCACGGCGTTTCTTGTTTCCCTTGATGGCTGCGCGGATGAGCGAGAGCTCCACCCCTAACTTGTGCGCCATGTGATCAATAGCCTTTGTATCCTTCGGAAAGCATGAGCCGCCATAGCCAGGACCGGGTCTGAGGAAGACAGGACCGATACGTGAATCCAACCCCATGCCTTGCGCGACCTCGTGAATATTGGCTCCCGCTGCCTCGCAGAAGTCGGCCATCTCATTGATGTAATGGATCTTCACCGCGAGGAACGCGTTAGAGGCGTATTTGATGGCTTCGGAGGAACGCCGCGACACGAAGAGGAATCTCGGTACGTTGGGCAAGGGAGCATAAAGCTCACGGATCAACTCGCGGGCTCTCCCCGATTGCGTACCCACGACGATACGCGCCGGGTGGAAGAAGTCATGCACAGCATAGCCCTCTCGCAGAAACTCCGGCAACGAAATAACTTCCACATGGGCTGTCGGATTCAGACGACGCAATAGGGTCTCCACTTCATCTCCCGTGCCCACGGGTACGGTGGACTTGACAGCCACGACAACATCAGAAGACAGGAAGGGCGCCAGTTGTTTCACGGCTCCAAACAGATGGCGCAAGTCGGCTTGCCCTGTCTGACGGTCCGGGGGCGTACCCACTGCCAACAGGATGAGCTGTGCTTCGCGCACGCCCTGCTCCATGGAATCGGTGAAGGTGAGTCGCCCAGACTGCAACCCGGACTTCAGAAGGTCTTCGAGCCCCTCCTCAAAAAGCGTCACTACTCCCGCACGCAGCTTCTCCACCTTCTCTCGGTCACAGTCGATGCAGGTGACATCGTGTCCGAGACTTTCCAGTCCCACTCCTGTGGGCAGTCCCACATACCCTGTTCCTATGATAGCGACTTTCATGCCTTGCTGATTTGCGTTTCGAACTATCTTATTTGTCGCGTCGGGATCCGCTCCAACGATTTCATCATATTTTCGATGAGCCTGGTGCTGTTGTTATCCGAACAAAGTATCATCCGCTCTCTGCTCAGAATCCGGGTACGGAGATATGAACCGAAGAGATCGGCTCCTTTTGTGACGAAGACTGCGATCATAAAATTCCCCTTGTAAACAGGCAAAATAATCGACAGAACAAGTTTGGCCGCCAAATGTTGTTGTGCAGCAGCCGTATCAAACGCAACTGTCTGCGCCACGTTCTCGTGCGGTGAAGAACTTTGCGAAGCGCCCACTGAAGGGAAGCTTCCGCATACTGTCTTTTATATCCTCCGACTTCCAACTGTTCGATGATATGGTTCATAGTCGCAAGCAAGAGTTCTCCGTCACCTGATACCTCTTTGCCGTGCAGGAACGAAACGAGCATCTCTGCCTCATCCACTCGTACCCCGAATTTCCGATTAAGTGTCTCTGTTTGTATACGGCAGGCTATTTCCTCCTGCCTTTCTCTTTTCGGATTTGGCTTCCTCTTGCGGTATCTCACAAGAACATCATCCATCTTCCCAAATTCTGTCCTGCCCAGAAGATCCAGCCACATCTTGTAATCTTGAGCAAGAACACAGTCTGCACAAAATTGCACATTCTCCCGATGAAGAACCTCCCGGCGCACCATCACCGAGGAAGTGCAGAGTACGTTGCCCACGAGCAACAGGTCACATTCAATCTGTTTGGAACAATTCGCCTCCCTCAGACGTTCTGCTCTCCGGGGATGCTCTGCGTCTCCTATCCGCGTGCTAACCAGACCGACGCCCAGGTGACTTTCCATGTACTCTACCTGTTTCTCCAATCTTTCCGGCAGGGAAATGTCATCCGAATCCATGAAGGCGATATATTGCCCGCGCGCTATCTTCAGCCCTTCATTGCGTGCTATGGCCGCCTTCATGTTCTCTTCCAACCGCAGGTACACGATCCGCGAATCTTTATATCCGCTGAGCTGACGCTGAGTGGTCTCGTCCGAACCGTCGTCAATGATGATAAGTTCGAAATCTTTGAAGGTTTGCCCCAGAATGCTGCCAATAGCCGTATCGAGCCATTCCTGCCGTGTGTTGTACACAGGCATGATCACAGATACCTCTGGCACTTCTCGCGCTCTGCTCTGCGCATTCGCGAGACCTGTCGATCTTTGCTGAAGCATATACCGGGAACACCAACGGGGCGTAGTGTATCTCTTTCCTAATGCGATGTACTGTATAGATTTTAATTACTATTTATCAATCAATAAATTATATGAATAAATCCTTCGCAATTCCAACAATCGCGCCTTTTCCTTTTGTCTTTTTCAAAATTCCCGAATTCCACGTCGCTATGCGATTTTTTTGTTTTTTGGCTGTACATCGCATTAGGAAAGAGATATACACCCTGAAAAATGACGTAATTATCTCATAATAATTTAGTTAAGAAAATATTATCTAAAAACTCCAATGGGAAGCGAGGAAAAAAGGGAAAGAACCTGAAAAGGGAACTGCTCATCTTCAAAAAAGCCACGCAACAAAAAAGCAAATCTATCCATCGTCTCTCCTCTTTTCAAAAAACTCTTTCATTCAATGTGTTTTCTAGTGCAAACGCATTTGAGAGAAGTGAAGCAACAGAGAAAAATACTTTTGTTAACTGATATCACCGTTGATACGCACCAAAAATCATGACGACAAGCGGTCAATCATGATGAGGACTCTCAAGAAGTCCCTGCATACTCTCATCATTCGAAAAAACTACACAAAGCCTGCAAGACGGTTCAGCTTATCCAAAACCTTTCCGGTCCCAAAAGCGCGTCGATTCAGAAATTCGGCTTGCTCCTGCTCCGCAACTTTGCGCGCCAGCGCGCAAATTCTGCAAGATAAACGCATCATGAGTCAAAACTGAAAATTGAAATCGCTTTTTCTCATGAAATCGCCCCATGGAGAGCTTGCGAGCAGATGGGGAGTATGGTAAAAAAAACACATGCACGAGGAGGTGACAGGGAGACGAACGCTTGGTCGCGTGACGCTGAGCATGGCTCTTTCTGCACTGGTGCACCTGATAATGATGATTTTGCTGGTGACAGTAGGATCGGTAGGGATGGTGGAAAGGAAGGGGAACCCAACACCTTGGACAGAGAAAAAGCGCCGCGTGTTGCGCATGACGAGGGTAGAGCAGCAGCAGGAAGAAGAAAAACTTCCCTTTGCCAAGACCGACCCTGAACGAGAAGAACAAACGCCGACGCGGGCGGATTTTGTCGGTGCTCGCGACAGCGTGCAAAGCGCCTCCGAATTTGCCCCGAAGCGGCAAAGTGATGCCCCTCTGCCCACACAGAACGGAGAAGATAGCGAAGAAGTAGTCACCTTCTCTCAGCGCGCACAGAAGGGTCCCCTGGAGGACACCCGGACTTCCCGCCGCGCGACACCGCCACCCGCACCACCCGCTGCGCCGACCATTCCTCCGCCACCGCAGAGGCAGCCATCAACGGAGGGCGAGTCGCGGCGACAGGCCGAAGCCGGCAGGGCAGGAATCCCTGCTGTTCAGATCCCGAAAAGAGATGATGAGGGGATGAATGCCGCCTCAATACGCCTCGCCACTCGGCAACAGGGAGAAGGAGAACAGGAGGGAAACGCCCCCATCCGCATCCGCCCCGCCGTGAATCCCATCCGCGTCCCATCTCCCGGCAGGCCTGGCCCCGTGTATGATCCCTCTCTGGCGGACAGCGCACAACCGCTCGGAGCAGGATTTCGCACGAATGAACGCCTCACCCGCAGCACCGGCAGGTTTGTCGTAGGAAGTCGTCCCTCGCTGAACGTTGCATCCACCCCACGCGGACGCTATGAGGAGGAAATCTACCGCCGCATCGCGTATTTCTGGTACCGGGCGTGTGATGAACACCGGGGAGACATCATCCCCGGCAGCGTCGTCGTCAGTCTGCGCATCAATGCCGACGGACTGCTGGAAAATATGGAGCTCGTACGGCGGCGCGGGGCAAGCATGATCCAGCAATCCTTCACCTTCGGCGCCATCAGGAACGCCTCACTGCCGCCTATGCCCTCTCAGGTGCGGCGAGAAATGCACGGTGACCTTCTGGAACTCATTTTTACCTTCAATTTCGATTAACACACAACCCCATTATCCACCATGACAGAAACTATCCTCCGATTCTTCGATGCCTGCCAGCCGTTCGGATACCCCCTTCTGGCCTGCTCGCTCATCCTCGTAGCCGCCATCATCTACCACCTGCTTTTCACGGGCGATGGCCGCTTCCTGGGTAAACTACAGAGCGCCATGTCAATGGCTCGCGAAAACGACATAGATCCCGCGCCGGCTCTCAGCGACTGCTGTCTGCGGAACAGTTCGCCCCTCGCGCAGGAAGTGCTCTTCGTGCTCCAGCGCCGCGGTGAACCGCACATCAAAGAGCAGATGGAATCCCGTCTGCGCCTGCTCATCGATTCCCAACGCGTCGGCATGGCCACCATCAGCGTCATCACCAACATTGCACCCATGCTCGGCATCCTCGGCACCGCCTGGGGTCTTGTGGAAATCTTCGGAGTGTTCGGTGGATCCGGCGCAGAACCGGGAATCGCCATGGGAATATCCACCGCCCTGTACACCACGATATTCGGATTGGCGATCGCAGTGCCGGGCATCATCGCACTCACCTGCTTCGAGAGGGGATTGGAGCGCCGCGCCGCCCGTATCGATCGTTTCTTCACCGATTTGCTTTCCTCCCCGGGCAAATAACTTCTTCCCTCATCCATACATTCTCCATGAATATCTACCGCAAAGCTGCGGGAACACCGGGCATCCCCATCGTTCCGATGCTGGATATCCTCACCATCCTGCTCATCTTCTTCATCGTACACACCGAATTCAAGCGCCAGGTGAGTGTGCTGGACGTCGCTCTGCCGCGTACGCAACACCTCGCCGGCGAAAAGGGAGACAATACTCAGGTGCTGCTCGAAGTCTCTTCGAACGGCGCCCTCGCCCTCGGTGGTAAAAAAATTTCATCCGACGAACTGTTCCCCGCCCTTCGCGAGCTGCTGGACCGCGCGCCTCAATCGCGGCTCCAGGTCGCTGCGGCGGATGAAGCCTCCCTCGGGGCTCTGTTGCAGGTGCTCGACACGTTGGATGAAGCGGGTCTGCAGGTTGAGCAGATACCCTTGAGAATCCAGACAAACGCAAAGACGGATGACTCCCAATAGCCCCGATGATGTTTTCTTCGTTTTTTTCTGGTCATGGAAAGGGGAAAATGCTATAAGAAGCATCGAAATCTCATGAAGACACAAGCGAAATACACACCTGAGCTGGATCCGGACTTCGTTGCGCCGGTATTATGGAACAAAGCCTTTGAGGAAAAGGTAGCAGCAACTCCCGGAAGCCACATAATTGAGTTGGCTCTCACACGACAGGATGGCGCATGCTTTCGCTGGAAGGGACAGCTTCTGCCTGAGGGTCCGGAAAATGAAGCGCTGAACAACCGGTACGTGGAGCGTATTGTAAAATTTTTGCTCTGGATGAAGGGTGGCTGCACCATCATGGTGGCAGGAGATGACAAAGTGGCGGATATGCTGGCGTCAACTTACTGCAAAGGCGGTGCAAGGGAGTTTGACTGGGACTTTATCGGCAGGCTGATCTACGACAAGCCCATCGAGGTGGTGAAGGTGGCGAGTGCGGCTGACCTGCCGGCAGAGCACATCAATTCGATCTCGCTGGGTCGCAATCTGGATGGCTGCCGCATCGGCTTCGACCTCGGCGGCTCAGATCGCAAGGCCGCTGCAGTCGTCAATGGTGAGGTGGTCTATTCCGAAGAAGTCGTTTGGAACCCCTACCATGAGAAGGATCCGAATTACCACCTGGAGGGCGTGGATGATTCCCTGCTACGCGTCGCCAAACACCTCCCTCATGTGGACGCTATCGGCGGATCCGCTGCAGGCGTGTACGTGAATAACGAGCCCCGTGTGGCATCCCTCTTCCGTGGAATTGATCCGGAGGATTTTCGGCGCGTCATCCGTCCGATGTTCCACACATTGCAGCAGCGGTGGAGCGAACGCATGGGCAGAGATGTGCCCTTTGAGGTCGTGAACGATGGGGAAGTAACAGCCCTTGCCGGAGCCATGGGGATGAATGATGATTCTGTGCTGGGCATTGCCATGGGCACCTCCCTCGCTTCCGGCTATGTGGATCCCGAGGGGCACATCATGCCCTGGCTCAATGAGCTCGCCTTCGTGCCGGTGGACTATCAGGAAGACGGCGGAGTAGATGAGTGGTCAAAGGACAAAGGCGTAGGCGCCATGTACTTCTCCCAGCAGGCCGTGGCCCGCCTCGCCCCGCGCGCGGGATTCGACTTCGGCGACATGCCCTTCCCGGAACAGCTCAAAAAAGTGCAGGCCGCCATGGCGGAAGGCGATGAACGGGCCCGCAAAATCTACGAAACCATCGGTGTTGAGTTCGGTTATTCTGTGGCGTACTTCGCCCGCTTTTACGATGTGAAGAACCTCCTTTTCCTGGGACGCGTGGCCACCGGTGAAGGAGGGCAGATTATTATCGACAAAGCGACAGAGGTGCTGCACGGTGAGTTCCCCGAGCTGAGCATCAACCTCTGCGTCCCGGACGAGCGCACGAAACGCCATGGACAAGCCGTGGCGGCAGCCTCTCTGCCCAGAATCGTCAAGTAATCCGTCAAGTTTACCCAATACCCGCCGCGCATGGCCAAAAAGGGCAGCGAAATCTGGACATGCCCGCGTTGCGGCGCACAGGTGGATATTGCAAGCCTCGGCTTGTACGCCGAGGTTTCCTGTCCGCAGTGCAATCTCGTCGATCGAGTGCACGCACAGCTCGGTGGGTTTCGCCTGGAGGGGGTTCTGGGTATCGGCGGCATGAGTGTGGTGTACCGCGCGCTGGATGTCTCCTTGCGGCGCCCACTTGCGCTGAAAGTGCTCAACGACCGCTTCCGGGACGACCGGGATCGCATCGAGCGCTTTGAAAAGGAGAGTGCCATGATGGCTCGGGTGCGGCATGAAAACGTCACCGCCGTCTATTCTGCTGGGCGCGCCTATGATCAGTTCTACATCGCGATGGAATTGGTGGAAGGTGAAAATTTGGAGCACCGCGTCGCCAAGCATGGTCCTCTCAAGCCATTGGAGGCTGTACGCATCGTGCGACAGGTGGCTAGCGGGCTGGACGCAGCGCAAAAAGCCGGGTTGCTGCACCGCGACATGAAACCCGGCAACATTCTGCTCACCCGTCCCGGTAAGGCAAAGGTCATCGATTTCGGTCTCGCCCTGGCCGAGAAACAGGGAGACACGGAGGAGGTTATCTGGGCGACGCCCTACTACGCCGCACCGGAAACGCTCAATCGGGAACAGGAAGACGCGCGTGCCGACATCTACGCTCTGGGCATTACCCTGGACTTCTTGCTTACCGGGGTCGGACAGTTTGCAGAACCCGTGGAATCCGTGAACCAGTTGCTGGAGTTGAAGCGCAACAGGTCCTCCTTTGCTGAGAAACAGCCGGATGCTCCCGGTGTCCTCAGCGACCTGGTGGACCACATGACGGCCTTCTCTCCGCACAAGCGACCTGCTGATTACGGCGAGCTTATCGAAGAGCTTGACGACGTCCGCAGTGAACTTGAAAAACGAGAACACGAGGCACGCATGGGCGTCTCCCTGCGTTGGAAACGCCTGGTACGCGGCGCAGCGGCCATTTTTATTTCTCTGTTGCTCGGCGGCATTCTGGCGCTCCTGATCAGCCCGGCGAAACTCAATATATTTCGCGGGGTCGCTCCGGTTCCTGTGGAAAAGGTCAGCCTGGTGAGTCCGGAGATGCAGACTCTGCAGGAAGCCATTGCCCGCTTGGATACTGGGGGGACAAAGGAGGCGGAACAACTACTGCTGCGGATCGCTCGAGAAAGCGATGAACCCGCCATCGCTGCCTGGTGTGCCCGCCTCGCTTTTTTCCTCTGCTCTCGCAGCGATGAGCCGGATCCGCATGGCGCTGAGGAAGCTCGTGAACTGCTGAAAAAGCGCTCTTCGGACATCGACCGTGCATTGCCTGCCGGGCGCGCCATGCTGCGCCTTCTTGCCGACGATGTTTCCACGAATGAGCCCTCTCTCACAGATTGGTTCAAGCACAAGGGGAGCTGGGAGTCGCTGACACCCGGAATGATCTCGGAAGAGATTGACAAAATCAACAAGTTGAGCTGCCCTGCTCCACTGAGCTTCCTCTTTCACGATGCTCTGGCTCGCCGCGCGCTCTGGGTGATCGGACCTTCCGCTGCCGCTCAGATTCGCAGAACCATGCGGCAAATGGTGCCGAATCTGCAGGAATACACCTTTCTCAGTCGGTGGCTCGAGGTTGGTGAGACAGATGATAAGCTGCTGCACCTCGCGCATTTGCAGGGAATTTTTATCGAAGTGCAGACCTCAAACGATCCGCCGAGCGAAGAAGTCGAAAAACAGTTGCTCCGGCTTGAAAAAGACGGGCAGGCGCCGCCGCTTCTCCGCACAAGGGCTCAGGTAAAACGGGAAGCCATTGCTCTCTCTCGCCACCTCTGCCGCACATTCGCTCGCAAAAAACCGAGAATCTGCCGCACGGACATGTCGCTGTACGCCGTGCTTAAGGCGCTGGAGAAGGATTCCTCCGGCATCCCCCCTCGGATCGTGCAGGATGCCCGTGCCATATTCGGTGTGGCGATGGATATATACGGTCGGCGCGCACGCATCAGCAATTATCTGAAAGACAAGGAAAAGTACAGCCCGGAAATCGCTTTCATCCTGCGTGACTGGGAAAAGCGTCTGGCTTCCACTGAAGATGCCGATAAACGTCAGCAGCAGTCGCTCGATCCCGGCAACGCCCGCCAGGTTGAAGAACTCCTGCAGGCTTGCCGCGATTCGCGATTGGTCACCGTGCTGCAGGGCTTCGGCTCCCTCAACTACATGGATCATCCGGGTTATACCGGCGCCGGAAGCTCCACCGTCATGCCGCGCTCTTATGCGGAATTGCTGGCCCGTTTTGGCAAGGTGCGCATTGAACCGACGGAAATTCTCCCAGTACTCGGCTTGAAAGGCGATCGTTTCGCAACCTATTCTCTCACGACGGGTGTCGTGCAGCCCGTACCGCGGGAAACGGCTGAGCACTTCGAGGAAAGCGGCTCCGGCGTCATCCTCCGCAGCGTAGAGGATCTGAAAAAGCACGCCCGCTCTCTTTCCAGCGAGCCGCGTTCATTCCTCCTGTTGCGAACTCCCATCTTCCGCTGATTCATCGAACTCACCGGAAAAAGCTACTTTCCTCCTCCCTGGAGGAAATGACGTGCGAGCATCAAAAGAGCAAAAAGGGCGTGACAAACGCGAGGGTGAAGGCGGGGGAGTCGATGAGGTCGATGATACCGCCGATGCCGGGGAGGAGGTGGCCGCTGTCCTTCACGCCAATACCCCGCTTAACGAGCGAACCGGCGAGATCCCCCGCCACGGCCAGGACAAAAATACCGGCGAAAAGCCAGACGGCATCCACCGTGGGAAGGGCATCCACTGCGGGGAATTTCGACTCAATATACCAGAGGCTCGCCATTCCGCAGAGGACGGTGAGAATGAAGGAGCCGATGATCCCCTCCCACGATTTCTTGGGAGAGACGGCGGGGCTGAAGGGACGCGAGATAAAACGGCGCCCAACGAGAACTCCGCAGAGGTAGGCCCAGATATCGCTGAGTTTGGTGAAGACAATAAGGATCACAAGGATGGGCAAGCTGAGCTGCGGATCCATGTACCAGAGAGCGAAGGCAAAGAACCAGCCCGGATAGACAAAGGCGAGGACAGTGGTGCCGACGCTGCGGAGAGCCGCCTCAGCGCTCTGCTTCCCGTAATCCATGCGAAACAGCTCGCAGATGAAAGCGGTGAGGATAAAAAGGACGAGACCGGTAATCCCGCTGATGAGCCTACAAGCCGGGAGCCATGGGTACACCAAACCACCGATGAGGATGAGCCAGCGATTGCACTCTGTTTTCTTCTCCCGCAACATCAGGAACCATTCGACGGCGGCCAGGTTGCAGAGCACGCAGATGAGCGCCGCGCAGTACCATGTGTTTTCAAAATAGTACGTCCCGCCCAACGCCGCCGCCACCACAACGAGACCGATGATGGTGGAGAAGAGACGCTTGAGAAAAGTCTTTAGTTTGTCGCTCATCGTCGTGGGGAGGCGAAATCCGAGTGGAGTTTAGTGCGCACATCCCGGGCAAGCCCAGCCGGCGCGGATATCCGCGAAGAAATCGTGACCCTTGTCGTCCACGAGGATGTAGGCAGGGAAGTCCTTCACCGTGATCTTCCAGATAGCTTCCATGCCGAGCTCGGGGTACTCCAGGCACTCAATGGAGGTGATGCAATTTTTCGCCAGGTCCGCCGCCACCCCGCCGATAGAGCCGAGATAGAAGCCGCCGTGCTTCTGACAGGAGTCCGTGACAGCTTGAGAGCGGTTGCCCTTGGCAATCATGATGAGGCTGCCGCCGTGGCTCTGGAAAAGGTTCACATAGGAGTCCATGCGCCCCGCCGTAGTGGGTCCGAAGGAGCCGGAGGGACAGCCTTCAGGCGTCTTGGCGGGACCGGCATAGTAAATGGGGTGATTCTTGATGTAATCCGGCAAGTCTTGTCCGGCGTCCAGACGCTCCTTGAGCTTGGCGTGCGCAATGTCTCGTCCCACGATGATGGTGCCGGTGAGGGAAAGCCGCGTCTTGACGGGGTATTGAGAGAGCTCCGCGAGCACTTCCTTCATCGGGCGGTCGAGGTTGATGGGCACGCCGGCGCTCCTGGTCTCGCGCAGCTCGGCGGGAATGTACTTGCCGGGATCATTCTCCAGCTGCTCAATAAAGATGCCCTCCGGGGTAATTTTCGCCTTCACATTGCGATCCGCCGAGCAGGAGACCCCCAGTGCCACCGGACAGCTCGCCCCATGCCGCGGCAAGCGCACCACACGCACGTCCAGCGCAAACCACTTGCCGCCGAATTGCGCTCCCAGTCCCAGCTTCTCCGCTTCCTTGCGCAGCTCGGCTTCGAGCTCCAGATCGCGGAAGGCGCGCCCATGCTCGTTGCCGCTCGTGGGCAGGCTGTCGTAGTATTTGGTCGAGGCGAGTTTTACGGTCTTGAGACAGAGTTCCGCGCTTGTGCCGCCCACGACAAACGCGACGTGGTAGGGGGGACAGGCGGCTGTGCCGAGCGTGCTCATCTTCTCCACCATGAACTTCTTGAGCGAGGTCGGGTTGAGCAAGGCCTTCGTCTCCTGATAAAGATACGTCTTGTTAGCAGAGCCTCCCCCCTTCGCGATGAAAAGAAACTCGTACTCCATGCCGTGAGAGGTGGCAAAGAGGTCCACTTGGGCGGGCAGGTTGGTGCCGGTATTCACCTCGCGGTACATATCCAACGCCACATTCTGCGAATACCGCAAGTTGTTCTTTGTGTAGCAATCGTAGGCGCCGCGGGAGATCCACTCGGCGTCATCCACACCGGTCCACACCTGCTGTCCTTTCTTGCCTACGCAAATGGCCGTTCCCGTGTCCTGGCAAAGCGGTAACACGCCCAGCGCCGCCACCTCCGCATTCCTCAGCATCGTCAGCGCCACGCTCTTGTCGTTCTCCGACGCCTCCGGGTCGCTCAATATCCCCTGCACCATCCGGAGATGCTCCGGACGCAGGTAGAACGCCACGTCATGCCACGCGGTCTCCGCCAGCAGCCGCAAGCCCTCCGCCTCCACCTTGAGGATCGGATGCCCTTCAAATTCACTCACGTTCACGTAATCCTTCGTGAGCAAACGGTATTTTGTCGTATCTTCCCCCATGGGGAACATTTCCTGATACACAAATGGTGGTGGTGTTGCCATGCCCTCATCCTACCACACCGGACACACCTCCACAAGTAGAAATACGAAAGACCCGGGCATGAAAAAAGGCTTGCGGTCCACCGCAAGCCTCAGGGCAGTCTTGCCGCTACGCACGAGAGGACTCGAACCTCCACGGAGTTACCCACTAGAACCTGAAACTAGCGCGTCTACCAATTCCGCCACGTGCGCATGAATAGAACTGCGAGCGCTATTGCACCATATCTCAGCGCGGCTTGCAAGTCTAAAGTGCGTCGAAGTCGCAAAAAACCGGAGAATTTCAGGAGAGAGCAGCCTCTTCACCGTCGCTGCTCCCGCTCTCCTCCGCAGGGCTCTCCTGCGTCGTCTCCCCGGGGCGGGCTGCTTCCTCCGCTGCCGGCTGCTCCTGGGTCGGCGCAGGCTCTTCCTGCTTCTCTTTCTCCGTTTCTGCGGGTGATGAGGAAACCTCCTCATGGGAAGAAGCATCCTCCTCCGTCTGGGGAGAGTCCTTTTCTTCCGCTGCCGGCGCCTGCTGAGCGAGCGGGGTCTTCGGCAGCCAGACCGAATTATCGCTGGTCACGATGATGAACCCCTGCTCCATGAGCCAGATCATATCGGCGGTGTAGGGATCGTACGCTTCCTGCGCCGCCTTCTTGCTCTCCTCGTCCCCGCCGGCGCGCACGCCGGTGAGCTCTGCGAGCATGACGTCCGTCTTCTTGCCGGGATTCTCGGCAGCCCATTTCACGATAGCCGCCATGCGATCTGCCAGCGCCGTATCCGCCGGCACAGCGCGCAGTCGGCTCGGTCCTGTGTAGTGGTGCCCCTTCCATTTGAAGATGGGCATGCGGTGGCGCGCCAGACCATGGCAGAGGTTGGGGATGAGAATCTGGGGAGAGCGCAGATACTTCCCGGAAAGGATGGAGACGTATGCGGCCAGACCTGGGGAAAGCTTCTTCGCCGGCGTGGAGGCATTGATGAAAACCTTATCTTCCTCCTTAAACACCTCCGCGAAATGGTGCTTCATGAAGTCCTCCTGCACCTCGTGCATCGAGGAAAAAGTGGTGCGCGGCTCCTGCTCCGCCGGTTCGCGGGTCGGGTGCCACACCTTCTGCGTAGAGGCAGAGCTCAGCCATTTCTGCACGGTTTCTTCATCCTTGTCCACCTTGATGGACGCGCGGAAATCGCGAAGGGGCATGGAGGAATACTTGGATTTGTACAGGGCTGCGAGGGTCGGCTGGTAGCCATGCCAGTTCACCGGGCCGACCACCTCCCCGCCGAGGGAGCAGACCGCAATGCCGGTGAAGGAGCCTTTGGGCGGTTCCACCTGCACCTCATCCACCGAATAGAATTCGCTGAACCACGGTGCATGCGGCAGGTAAGCGAGAGCTTCCTCCCGGGAGAGCCAGCAGGAGCCGTCCTCCTTTGCAGAGTGGTACATGATCGGTCCGTTCTCCTGCGTCATGAAAACGATGTCGAAACGATCGCGCTTCGAAACGACGACGCGAGCAAGATCCATCAGGGAGAGAACGCGCTTGCTGCGTTGAATCTCCGTCGCAAAAAGGGAAAGAGCCGCATTGCCCGGGCGCACCTCCACGCGAAGCCCCTCCGCCGGCTGCGGGAGTTCGCGGCGCGGACGATTCGCTCCATTCGCATAGCGGGGAGGCCGCCCATCCGGTTTTCCCGCGTTGCGGCGCGGCGGTCTGTCAGAAGAGCGTGCATCGCGCGGACGCCGCCCCTCGCCGTTTCTGCGAAAGTCGGCACGTCCGCCCCGGGGCGCCTTGTCGGCATAGCGGGCGTACCCCGCGGGTGAGTTGAAATCCTTACGAGCCCAATCCGGACCAAACCGAAAATCTGTCAACTGAGACAGGTCAAGAGCAAGAGATGATTCTGGTGAACTCTCATCCATATCGCGTCAGATGGAGCATAGAGTAGCGCGATTCCACCTGTTTTGCAACCTTTTTTTGATTCATCCTTCGCAACTGCCCCGCCCGCCCTCTTCTCGAGGCGCGTGCCGCCGTGCAATTTCCGCGCTCCGTCCCGGTGAAAATCGCAGTGTCCACCCGCAAGCGCGGGATTGACAGCGCCCCTTCCTCGCGGTATGATACGCGCGTGCAGACGGGCAAAAAAGAGGGAGAACGACGATCCGTGCCGAAACGCATGCCGGCAGCGGCGCATAGCTCAAAGAAGTCATCTCCTCCTGTCGGCAGTGCCGCCTGGCAAAAGCCCTGGGTGCAGCTCAGATACTTCACTTACCACCCCGCTGTGTACCCGCGCATGCTGGGAGCCGTGAGCCCGGATGCCCGCCCCGGGAGCCTCGTGCAGGTGTACGATAAGAACGGAGAATTTTTCGGCAGCGGCTTTTGGAATCCGACTTCCCGCACGCCGTTGCGCATGCTTCACCACGGTGCCGCCCCGCTGAGCGAGGAGGACCTGCTCTCCGCGTTGCGTCGTGCCGTGATGCGTCGGCGGGAATGGCTGCCGGAAGACACCACTGCCTGCAGGCTGGTGCATGGAGATTCGGATGAACTCGGGGGGCTGATCGTGGATCGCTATGGGGATGTGCTGAGCGTGGAGGTGAGCGTGCTGGGCGTGTGGCAGCGCCTCGGGAAATGGTTGCCTTTGCTGCACGAGATATGCGGCACGAAGCGCCACGTGGTGCAGGTGGACCCGGAAATCGCGCGCATGGAGGGGATAGATCCCGCCACGGCGCCGGCGTGCGAACCCGTCCGGCGTGTGCGTATCCTGGAGCACGGCGTGAATTTTGAAGTGGATTTCGAGCGGGGGCATAAAACCGGCTTCTTCTGCGACCAGCGGGAAAATCGCTACAAACTCGCGCAGCTTGTGCGCGGCAAGAGCCTGCTGGATCTCTGCTGCTACACCGGCGGCTTTTCCATCTACGCGAAACTCCTTGGCGGCGCAGGAGAGGTGACGGCGGTGGATCTGGATGAAGACGCCATCGCCATGGCCCGCCGCAATGCCAACATCAACTCCCGCCGCGGCCCATTGCGCATCGATTTCGTGCATGCCGACGCCTTCACCTACGCACGCCAGATGATCCGCAACGGCAGGCAATTCGACGTCGTCCTCCTGGACCCTCCCAAGCTCGTCATGAGCCGCGATGGCGAAGCCCGCGAGGAGGGATTGAAAAAATACCGGGACCTGAATGCGCTAGGCATGCAATGCGTGCGGCGTGATGGTCTGCTCGTGACGTGTTCCTGCTCGGGGCTCCTCTCCGCGGCGGATTTTGAGCAACTCATCATCCATACCGCGCAGCGTCTCGGGCGGCGTTTGCAGATTCTCGAAACAAGCGGTCCCGGTTGGGATCACCCATATTTGTCTACCTACCCGGAAGGGCGGTATCTGAAGGTCCTCTGGGCTCGCGTCCTGTCATGATTTCTACACTCGCCATCGGTCTCTCTCTGGCCCTCGTGTTGGGCATCCTCGCGCAGAAGCTCAAACTCTCGCCCATCGTCGGGTACCTTGTGGCGGGCATCCTGGCGGCCCAGCCGTGGTGGGGCATGCCGGTGAAGGGGGAGGTGGTGGATGAATTTTCGCACATCGGCGTGGTGTTGCTCCTCTTCGGCGTGGGTCTGCAATTCCACTTCAAGGATCTTCTGGCCGTCCAGCGCGTAGCGGTGCCGGGTTCCGTTGTGTGCATGCTGGTGCGCGCTGCCATGGGCGCCGTCTTCTACTACTGGCTCGCGCCGGGGTCCACGTGGATGAGCGCCTCCCTCTTCGGCGCGTGCATGTGCGTCTCCAGCACAGTGGTGCTCACCCGCGTGCTGGCGGACAACAAAGTGCTGCAAACGCCCGCAGGCCACACGGCGCTCGGCTGGCTCGTGGTGGAGGATATCTTCACCATCGTGCTTCTGGTGTTGCTTCCGGTGATCTTTGCCGGGCAGGCTCTGCTCCCCGCGCTGGGGTGGATGACGCTGAAGCTCACTCTGCTCATCCTTTGCGTCGCCTTCCTCGGCCGCTACATCATCGAGAAAACGCTCACCTACGTATCGCGCAGCACGAGCGATGAACTCTTCACGCTTGCCGTGCTGGTCATCGCGCTTGGCATCGCCGTGCTCTCTTCGCATGTCTTCAACGCCTCGCTGGAATTCGGCGCCTTCCTCTCCGGCATGGTGGTGGGGCAGAGCAAGTTCTCCGCCCGCGCCGCAGGGGATGCCCTTCCCATGCGCGATGCTTTCGCCGTGCTCTTTTTCGTCTCCGTCGGCATGGGTTTTGATGCCGCCGGTCTGCTGGAGTACTGGCCGCTCGCCCTCAGTGCTATCCTGCTCACGCTCATCGCGAAGCCCGTAGCGGCCTACATCGTGATTCGCCTGCTGAAGCGTCCCAGTCGCATGGCTCTCGTGGTCGCGGCTTCTCTCTCCCAGGTCGGGGAATTCTCCTTCATCCTCGCCTCGCTCATCGCCGGGCAGTACGGTCTGCTTCCCCCCTTCGCCGTGAATGTCATCACCGGCTGCGCCATCATCACCATCACCCTGAATGCCGCCCTCTATCGCTTCGTCCCAAGACTCGTCAAGTTTTTTGAGGATCGCGGCATCGGCGCTGCCGCCGCAAGTGGGGCCGTACCGCCTCCGGCTGAGGATCGCCACCGCGTCATCCTCGTCGGCTATGGTCCATGCGGACAGATACTCGGCCATATCCTCGCCGACTATGATGTCGAAATCGTTGTGCTGGAAATGAACATCGACACCGTCAACCGCCTTGTGGAGGCCGGCGTCCCCGCGCTGCACGGCGATGCGCGGCAACGCACCATCCTGAAGCTCGCGGGGGCAGAGAAAGCCGAGGCCATCATTATCACCTCTTCTGCCGCTCCGGCGAGTGAAATCGCCTCCGCCGTCCGCGGCCTGAATCCCTCCATCTCCATCATGGCCTACACCACCTACACCCGCAACGCGCAGGCTTTGCGCCGCAGTGGGGCGGAATCCGTCTTCTCAGGTGAAGAAGAGGTGGCTCTCTCCATGACCGGCACCCTTCTGCGCGGTCTCGGCGCCACGGAGGAGCAGGTCGCTCGGGAATGCGCCGCTGCCCGCACCCGCTTCCGCGAGAAAATCGCCTGATGCCGATTCTGTGTTCCGCAGGCGCGCGAAGACGTGTCTCAAGCCATCGTTTCAAAGAATCCGCCGGCAAGGAGGCGGTCGGGAGAAGAGGCGTCGTAGAAGGCGCAGACCTGCCCCGGCGCCAGGGCCCGCACGGGCGAACCGAAGCACAACTCCACGCGCTGAGAATCTATGTAGCGGCATTCCGCAGGCACGGCCGGGGCGCGGTAGCGGGGCTGCGCGAGCACGCGCTCCGGCAGGGGAACGCGCGCATTGCAGATGCTTCCGACGGTGGCGGTGGTAGAGTACAATCCCGGAGAATCGGGCTGTTCGTAGCCGAGAATCAGGCGGTTGTTCCGCACATCTTTGCCGACGACGACGTAGGCGATGCCCTCCCGTGGCGACGCGACGTGGTGTCCCTTGCGTTGGCCGATGGTGAAGAGGTGCAGCCCGCGGTGGGTGCCGAGGACGCGTCCCTGCGTATCGACAATTTCGCCGGGGTTGTCGGGGATGTAGTGGCTGAGGAAGTCGCTCATCTTCACCTGCCCGATGAAGCAAATGCCCTGCGAATCCTTTTTCCGCGCGTTGGGCAGGCGCAGCTTCTCGGCCATTTTCCGCACCTCGGGCTTGATGAGGTCGCCGATGGGAAAGAGAGCGCGCGCCGCCTGTTCCGGGCGCATGAGCGCGAGAAAATAGGATTGGTCTTTGTTCGGGTCCGCCCCGCGCAGGATGTAGCTCTGCGCCTCGCCGCCGGGGGTGGGCGGAAGAACGTCCTCCTGCCGCGCGTAGTGCCCCGTGGCTACGGCGGAGAACCCTTGGTCCAGCGCGTAGTCGAGCAGCACTCCGAACTTCATCTCGCGGTTGCACAGCACATCCGGATTCGGCGTGCTGCCGTTGCGATAGCCTTCCAGCAGGTAGTTCACGATGCGCTCGCGGTATTGAACCGTGAGATCGATGACGCGCAGCTCGATGCCCAGCGTGCGGCAGACGCCGATGGAATCCTCGATGTCCTGCTCCCACGGGCACTCGCCTGGTATGCCCTCCTCATTCACCCAGTTTTTCATGTATGCCGCCACCACCTCATGCCCCTGCTGCACGAGCAGCGCCGTCGCCACTGCGCTGTCCACTCCCCCGCTCATCGCTGCCAGTATGCGTGCCATAAAACAATCAGAGAAGAGGGATGCGTTGCAGCAGCTCCCGGGCCAGCCCCGCGCGATCCGCCGCGCAGAGAAGATGCGACACGATCACGACACGCCGCGCACCCGCCGCCAGCACGGAGGGCAGTGTCGCGCTCGTGATGCCTCCGATGCAAAAGACGGGAATGCTCTTCCCCACCTCGCGCTCCACCGTCGCGATATCCTGAAGCCCCACGGCGGGGCGTCCTGGCTTGGTCGGCGTGGGGAAGAGCGGCCCGAAGCCGATGTAATCCGCCCCCTCATCGCGGGCGGCGAGGGCCTGAGAGACGCTGTGCGTGGAGCGTCCGATGAGCATCCTCTCCCCCACGATCCGGCGTATCTCCGCCAGCGGTCCCGCATCCTGCCCGACATGTACAGCGTCCGCCCCCAGCTCCGCCGCGGCAGTTGGGTCGTCATTCATCACAAAGAGAGCGCCGGCGGCGCGGCAGACCTCCTGCACCGGTGGCGCGGCGGATACAAGCTGTTCGGTCGTCCATCCCTTTGCCCGCAGTTGTAGCACGCGCACGTCTCCTTCGCAGAGCTCACGCGCACACGCCGCGAGCCCCTCCGCCGGCACATAACCGGTATCCACGATGCCGTAGAGGCGGCATTCTTCCAGCGTTCTTCTCATCAGCCATTAGCATAGCACATAAATCGCCGGGTGCAATCATATATGCAACGCCGCCGCTCTCACACGCGTCCCATTTTCACATGGAGAAAAATCACCGGGGCCGCACATCGCATCCTTCCGAGCCGTACAACCTGCGCAAGACGGATCTCATCCACGAGGACGAGCTCGGTCGCACGCTCAACATGATGTACACGCTCTACTACGAGATGCCGGACACCGGCGCCAGCCCCGTTTTCCCTTCCGATCGGCCCGAGCCCGAACCGACGCCGTGATCTTCCCGCGCGTCGGTCAACGCTTGCCCTGCCGATCCATCAGCGCGTCATACCTGGCATCGATGGCGCTCTCTATCCTGCTCACAGCGTCAGAAAAAACAGTTGCGGCATCCTGCGAGCTCCAGCGGATGAGCGCCTTCCCCTGGCACTGCGCAAGTTCCTGCGCCAACTCTTCGCAAACAACGGGCAGCATGATCTCCTCCGCGTGGTTCCGGGGTTGCACGCGCGCCTGCATGGCAGAAGAAGAGATACTATACCCCTTCCCCTTTTCCATGAATTCGTCGTAGATGGTCCTGGCCTCTCCCTGCATCCTGCCGTCAAGCTCTCTCGCCTCTTTCCAAAGCCGCTTCCTCAGCGTTTCCAGAGCATCCTCGCTGCCCGCCTGCGCGATGTCAGTCCTGTATCGGTCATCCATGCGGCGGATGAGCTTCTTGTGCTCCTCGTGGAGCTGATCGATCCTGTGGGTGTACTGCTCGCAGAGTTTTCTGTACTCCTGCGCGCGAATCTCGCTCTCCACGCGTGCGATGAGCTGTTTCCGCAAGCCGACGGCGGGTATCTGTTCCGCCGCCGTCGCCGTGGAATCGCCGCGAATGGCCAGATGCACTCCGCACAGCCCGCCGAGCCCGAGCGCCGCGAGAACGCCGATTGCGATGAAGATTCTCCTGCGCCTCTTCCCGGGCTGCACCAGCGCCGGCAGAACGCCGTCCTCCGCGCACTGCCGCCATTGGTCCACGCTCTGGCATCGACTCGCCGACGACAGGGACATGTTGCGCTCCAGCAGCGCCAGTAGAATCTCCGGATAGCCCAGCTTGTTCGGCATCCCGGTAAGCGGCTTGAGCCCGTCGCGCATGAGCCGGGCGTCCGAGCTCTCAGGTCGCACCCCGGTGAGCAGTTCATACCATGTCGCCGAAAGCGCGTAGATATCTGTCCAGGCCCCCACTTCCCCCTTGCCGGTGATCTGCTCCGGCGCGGCATAATTGCGTGAAAATTCCCCCTGCGACGTCGTGCTGGCTGTAGTGCGATCCCCCCGGTTCAGCGCGGCCCCGAAGTCGATGATCACCGGCGCGTCTGAGGCGTCAAACATGATGTTCCCCGGCTTGATGTCGCGGTGATACACCCCTCGCCCGTGCAGGTAGCGCAGCGCGTCCAGCAGGGTGCTGAGCCATTCCAGACTCTTTTCCCGGGTGATGGTTCCCTGTTCCATCCTTTCCTTCAGCGTGCCGCCGGAGAGCCAGGACATCACGCAGAACACGCTCCCGTTCCCCCATATCACATCCCGTATCTGCACCACGGCAGGATGGCGCAGACTGCTGAGGGTCTCTACCTCCTTGCGCATGCTCTCCAGCGCTTTCAGGTACCGCGGTTCCCACTCGGCGCATGCCGGCTGAATCGCCCCCGTCTTTGCATCCCGCACGCACACTTCCTGCGGAAAGCATTCCTTCACGGCCACACGCTCTTCCTTCTGCGTGTCCCAGGCCGCGTAGGTGATGCCGAACCCTCCCCGCCCGTGTACCCCGAGCAGCTTGTATCTTTCCCCCACCAAGGTTCCCGGGGGCAGCCCCACTACAGCCGTTTCCATGTCTCTCTCCGCCTCATTCAGCGCTTAGTTCCGCCATGGTTTTCGACAAAAATTCTTCGAGCGTCAGCCCCTGCGAAAACGCCTTCTCTTCCAGCCTTCTCGTCACCTCCCGATCCAGTTTGATCGTCACGTGCGTCTGCAAACTCACGTCGATCGGCGTCGCCGGCATCGCTACGGGATTTTTCGAGACAAGCTCCCGAATGATATACGCCTTCGCTTTCGGGATGGGCTTCTTCGCCATCCAGTTTCTCACCGTCGTCTCTGACACGTAGCACTGCTGCGCCAGCCACGCGTAATCTTTGCGATTCGCCTTGAGCCACAACTTCACGTTGAGTTTCAGATCATCCATGTTTCCAGTATGTGGTTTTCATCTCCCTTGTCAAGCGTTTTGTCGCCGCCTCCAGAGCAAACGCATTTGAGAGAAGTGGATCAACAAAGAAAATACTCTTGTCAACTGATATCATCGTTGATACGCACCAAAAATCATGACAGCAAGCGGTCAATCATGATGAGAACTCTCACGAAGTCCCCGCCCACGTTCATCATTCAAAAAAACTGCGCAAAGCCTGCAAGGCGGCTCAGCTCTTATCCAAAACCTTTCCGCTCCCCAAACCGCATCGGTTCAAAAATTCGCCTTGCTCCTGCTTCGCAACTTCGCGAGCAAAGCTCGCCAAATTTCCTACATGGTCCATGGTACATCTCACATGGTCCATGAGCAAACGCATTCCCAATGCGTTCGCCCCGTCGCCACGCCCGGGTGAAGCTCCGGATTGAAAAGCCTTGTTCGGCGTTGGAGCGCGGATGCTGTCCCTCCTTCCTTTTTAATTTTTGTAGCTGTAACGCGAAAAAATTCTTTTTTGACTTGACTGTTTCGCTCGAAACAGATACATATATATCCGTAACGGCGCATAAGTTGCCATTTTTATGCCGTCGTTCATCAATCAACATACAACCAGAAAAACACTATGATTACTGCAATCATCGCAAGCGTAACTCCGTTTGTGGCTGCTCAACCTGTTGATACGGCTGTCGCCATGCCGGAGGCTCCTGTCGCTACCTACAACTGGAGCGACCAGAATGCCAAGGCCATCATCTCCGATGAGGATATGAAGACAGGCGTGAATTTCACATACACGTTCCCCGGCTCTCCATCGCAAAGGATGGACGATGCAAATCTTGCCTAAAACAGGAGAGATTAAACGCCGCCGTTTCATTGGAAGAGACGGCGGCTTTTTTTATGAGACAAAGCCATGATCCTTCTACTGACCAACAGCCGGGATGTGACCACGGACATCCTTCTGCCTTACCTCACACCACGGGCGGAGGTGTTCCGCTTCAACATTGACCTGTGGCGGGATTACCGTTGGCGCATCGGGGCGGAAGGCTACGAACTCTCCGACCCGACGGGGCGCACCTGTCGCGAGGAACAGGTAGGCGCGGTGTACGAGCGCAAGGTGATGTTCGATCCGCCAAATATCGACGTACCGGCGCAGGGCAGCGAAGAATCGTGGTTGAGAGAAGAAGTGTTTGCCATTTGGTCGGGCATCAAAGATCTGGCGATGGGTGCTGGCAAGCTGGCGCTCATCCATCCCTCCGCCACGGGCAACTGGTACAAGATGCGCCAAATGCGTCTCGCGAGCAAGTACTTCCCCGTTCTGCCCTGGGAGATGATCCACGGCGTGGCGCCGCAGCTCGGTTCCTCCGTCGTCTGCAAGGCTAACACGGGCGCTCCCATGGGCAGCGGATTCTGCTTCAATGTGAACCGCGTGGACCCGCAGCGTATCGACACGAGCTTCCCCTGGTTCCTGCAGGTGGCAGGCGAAGCGGAATATGAGGTGACGGTGGCGTACATCGCCGGGCGCGTATTCGCCAACCGCATGAGGCGCGCCGGGCTGAAGAGCAACGACAGTCGGCAGGCCACGGTGAATGGCGAGGCGCAGTGGGAGTCCTGCGAACTCACCACGGACGAAACCGAGCGCGTATGCGCCCTGATGCGCGAAACGGGGCTTTCTTTCTCGCGGATGGATTTCCTGCGCACGGACAAGGGCCTCACCTTCCTCGAGCTGAATCCGAACGGGCAATTCGCATGGATGGACATCAAAAATGAGCGCGGCATGCTCACCGCCATCGTCGATGAAATCATGCGTGTGCACGATCTGCATCTTCCCTCCCCTCCGCAGCGGTCATGATCAAAAATTCTCCCGCAGATCCCACGCACCAGGCATGGATTGCCCTGGGCGTCTTTGTCGCTCTCTTCGGCGCGGCCCTGGCTGTGGTCTGCCTCATTTTTCTCTACGTCGGCGGCGTGCCCTAGCTGCCGGAAGAAACGTCCCGTCCCCCTCTCTCCCACACTCCGCGCGACGGGAATCAATCGCCCTCGGGCACGCAGGGGCGGCGGGGCTTTTTTCTTGCCGCCTCGAGAAGGCGTGTGCTACCATGTCGGGCATGGAAGAATTACGCATCGGAACGCGCGGCAGTGAGTTAGCTATCAAACAAGCTCAAATGGTGGCGGATGCCCTGGTGAAGCGTCACCCCAGGCTGAAGGTCAGCCTTGTCACCATCCGCACCGCCGGGGATGTGCGCACGGATCTCCCCCTCTGCCGGGTGAATCAGGTCGCCGGCGTCGGGGACAAAGGCGTGTTCGTCGCCGCCATTGAGGAAGAACTCGCCTCCGGCGCCATTGATTGCGCCGTGCATAGTTGCAAGGATCTGCCCGGTGCGCAGGATTCCCGTTTCGAGATCGCAGCCGTGCTGCCGAGGGAAGCGATGAACGACACGCTCGTGCTCAAACCCGGCGCGAATGCGGCGGCTCCCGTGCTGGGCACCGGCAGTGTGCGCCGCAGCAGCCAGATGGGTCCGTACTGGTCGGGTCGCGCGCGCGCAATGCAGCTGCGTGGCAATGTCCCCACCCGCCTGCGCAAGCTCGTGGAAAGCGAGGAGATGGATGGAATCCTCCTCGCCCGCGCCGGGCTGAACCGCCTCGGCTTCACCGGCGGTGAGTGGGAGTTTGAGGGCAGCCGTCTCCTCGCTCTGGATCTGGATTGCGAGGCTTTCATGCCCGCCCTCTGCCAGGGCGCTATCGGCGTGGAGACCCGCGTGGCAGATTCCGCTGTCCGCGAGCTCGTCCGCAGCGTCAATCACGAGCCCACGGAACTCTGCATCCGCGCCGAGCGCGCTTTCCTCGCCGCCCTCGGGGCGGATTGCTCGGTCCCGGTGGCCGGCTATGCAGAACTGCGCGGGGCGGAGATCCTCCTGCGCGTGCTCTACTTCCCCGCCGCGCCGAAGCCCCCCGTGCGCCTCGTCCGCAGTGGGTCCGCCGATGCTCCGGAAGCCCTCGGCGCCGCCCTGGCTCAGCAGCTTCGCGCGTTCTGACGCCTCATGCGTCCCGCTGCAGCCGCACGTCGCGGATCGGGAACGGAATGGAAATGCCCTCTTCGGCAAACGCCTTCAGCAGCGCGCCCGCAAAGGCGTAGCGCGCGGTGTGGTAATCTGCGGTTTTGCACCAGGCGCCGATGTGCAGGTTCAATGAACTATCGCCGAACCCGTTGAATTGCACCACGGGCGCCGGGTCGCTCAACAACATAGGGTGCTCCTGCATCACCCGCCGTATCACGCGCTCCACTTTCTCCGTGTCGCTCCCGTAATCCACCCCCAGGTCGAAATCGCAGCGGCGGATGTCCTCCTTCGTGAGATTCACCACCGGGTTCTTGATCAGCAGCTCGCACGGCACGCGGATCAGGGCGTTGTCCGGCTGGCGCAGGTAGATGGACAGCAGGTTGATGCCCTCCACTGTCCCTTCCAGACCATTCACGCGCACGTAGTCCCCCGGCGAGAAACTGCGTTCCGAAATCAGGAAAAAGCCGCTGATGAGGTTGCTCAGCGCCGTCTGCGAGGCAAAGCCGATCGCAATGCCCGCCACCCCCGCCGCGCCGAGAATGCTCACCAGGTCCACCCCCACCGCCTGCAACGCCTGAAACCCCGCCAGCAGCCAGATGCACACCACCGCCAGCTTGCGAATGAACCTCAGCGGCTGCGTCGGTATCTTCTGCAGGCGCCCAAGCCTCACAAAAGCTTTCGACACCACATTCGCCAGCAGAAACCCCGCCACGACGTACACAAACATCTCCACCCACCCGCCATCAGCCACGATGCGGTAGTACTCCGATATCTTCGCCAGAATCTGCTGCGTATCCATTGAAATTGAACTTTCCCTCTCCTATACCTCTACTCTTGCCCCCGGTCAAGTTCAAATCACGCCAGAGCAATTCTGTTCGAAACTCGCGGTTGTTGCCGGATGAGAAACCCTCCCTCGTTGTCTTGATGGGTACGTATTTGCAATACGTATGTCAAGCCTTAATTTGAAAATTCTTATCCTTCATATTCAATTTCTTATTGGGAGAAGACATCTACTTCAACGACGAAAAATGCGGTTGTTCTTGTTTTTTTAGACTTCACATAATCAGTTTTTTAAGTGTGTACGGATACGTATTGCAAATACGTATCCTCTCTCCGGAGGCGCAGCAGCGGTAGGAACCGCGATGCGATGGCCTCTTCGAAGTAAAATTTACCTTACCATACACTATGAAACTCCATTTACCGGTTACATTGTTCACCGCCCTCATGGCGGTGATGGTTACGTTGCCTGCCTCCGCAAAGGTGACTTTCACCAACGACGAGAACATTGAACTTCAGGACGATACTTTGAAGGTTCGGGACTATCATAATGTCACGTTAATAATAGAAGATGATCCTGATGACGTTGGTGATATCACCGGGGTGAAGACAGAAGGCAAAACGAATATGAGATTTTTCGGAAGCAATTCCATCACCATTGGGAAAGGATGCTTTCTTGAGATCACAAAAGGGCCGAGTTTCTTAGCATTCTCCGGTTCCGATTCTTCGATTGGGGAAACCACGATAGAGCTCAATGGTGAGCTAAGGTGGAACGGAGCAGATACGAATAAAACCACCTGCGATCTTTTCTATGCAGTCGGAACAACGACAGGAACAACGACAACGGGAACAATCAACGTACGGGACGGTGGGGTCCTCAATTGCGATGATCTAAAAGGTGGTATTTATGCTCCTTGCCTCTCAAAAGTGTACGATGCAGGAGCAACGATGATCACTAACATCAATGTATTTAAAGGTGGAACGGTTTACGCAAAACGCATGACCGTAGGAGAAGTGAACTCGCGCGGGTCAAAATGTGTCACCAATTTGAACTTGTGCGGAGGTATTTATGACGCGGTACGCGATGGAGCCGGAAATGAGAGGGGTATGGATGATGTGATAGGCAAAGGATTAGATCTTGAGACGACAATCACAATAACAGATGGAGGAAAGTACTTGGGAAGCGATAATTCGGAAATAGGTGATACGTCTTCATCAAATTCCAAAATGGTATTACGCATTGACGTCGCCGGAGAGGAGAGTTTATTCTCCACAAGCGGCAAAATTGCAGACTACGGTCAAAATGGCACGACTTCAAAGGTTGACATCACCGTAAGAGATGGAGCCAAGTTTCTGATTAAGCAGGGGGGGAGCACTGCCTCAATTGGGGATGTTACGGCAAATGGTAGATTTGAGCTAAATATTCAGGTAATCGATGCTCAATTTTGCATTGAAAACTCCGTAAATGTCGGGGATAGCTACATTCCAAGCGGGGGGACCGAAGATGTTACAATGACTATTGAAGGCAACTCCACTTTAAGCGTAGACTGGAAAAAAGGACTTAAGGGCTATATCTATGGCAATGTCATTCTGAAAGGGGGACGGCTCGAGTTTAAGAATAATGCTGCGGGGAGTAGTTACCAGAAGGACTTCTTTGCCAAGGGAGTGCAAGTTCGGACTGATTCTTCGAAGAGTCCCATCACAATAGATGTGGGAGGGCTGGACGCCTCTTTGATTAAGGGAATCTCTTTGAGTAATGGGGGCGATCAAATCATTGGACTCATGAAGGATACCACCCTCACCTTGCACGAAGGAGACGTGATCAAGGTGTCTGAGCAAAACGCAGTGATCAAGGTGTCTGAGCAAAACGCAGTGGTAGGAGGAGAAGGAGCGCTTGAAGGCAAGCAAGTCATTCTGCAATTCGGAACGGATGCAGGTGATGCCGGTGATCAGAGTATCGTGGATGTAGCGGATGGTATCCAAATTAAATTGGATCTCGATGGAAAGCAGGTCGCCGCCCAGGAGAGCGACGTCGGCGTCACTCTGGAGGTCTGGCTCACAAACGGCAGGTTGAAAGGCGAGGATTCCGAGGATTCCGAGACCTGGGCGAAGGAGCACTTCATACTTGGAACAGGGTGGGGATTGAGTGTCAAGAGCTGGAATGCCGAAGAAGGTAAGCTCATCTTGTCCGGCAGGAGCAATATATGGGATGCGGACGTTGACGGACCTTATGTGAAAGCCGAAAAACTTTCCGAATTCGACAAAGTGGTAATTGATGAGCAGACAACGGTGACAGCAGAAGAGGGGACGGATGGAGTCATCAGGCAACTCGAAGGCAGTAGCGACTTGACGATCCGGGGAAGCGGCACTGTGGAATTCGAAAACAAAAATGAGGGGTCCGCTTTTGTTTCTACGGGCGATACAATTCTCTCCGGCAATATAGTTGCCGAAGATGGAGTTAACCTCAAGAAGACCGGGGATGCAAGCCTGACCGTGGACGGCGACCTGAAAGCCGGTGGAGATGTTACCGTGGAGGAGGGCAAGCTGGCAATTGGCGGCAATGACAGCTCTATCGACGGCAAGCTTACACTCGACGGAGAGGGCGCGTTGCAGGTGAACGGCAAACTCACGCTCAATGGGAAAGATAATGATCTTACGAGTGCTTCATCTGACCAACTCACTGGCGATGGGTCAATCTTCGTCGGAGATGGCGGTTCGTTGAAACTGAGCAGCGACGTGCTGACCGACGAAAATGGACTTAGCTTTGGCGCGACAAAGGGCGGCAGGCTTGAGTTCACAGGCGACACACCTGTCGATCTCAAAAAACTGGCTGAGGGCACGACCGGCACAGTGAAGGGGGCAGAATTTACCTCAACGGGAGATGCCACCTTTGCAGGTTCCGTCGAAGGGAAACTGACCGTGAAGGGCGGAAGTCTCAATATGAGCAATGCCGCAAACAGCAGCTGCGATCTTGTGGTGCAGGGAGAGGACACGCAAGTGACCATCACGCCGGGGTCGGAGTACAACTCCATCACCGTTGGTGACGATGTCCAAAACAACGACAAACTCATCGTCACGGCAGCCGCAGAGGGGAATAAAGCCGGCGCCGACATCCGGGTGACAGGGGACATCGTCTTCCGCAACGGAGCCGAAGCGGACTTCACGATCAACCTGAGCGACCCGAATCTCTGGGGTTCCGATGATCACGATGCCACGATGCTTTCAACGGGAAGGACCATCTACATCGAGCCGGGAACAAAGTTCGTGGTTGATTGCCTGGCAAACACGCTACTCAACGCCAAGGGCAATCTGAGTAAGGTGATTCTCCTGCAAGGAGGCGAGGTTAAGAATATGGAATATCGTGATGATGAGGAGGCGATGATATCCGGTATCATGCTCACGAGCTTGGAGCCTGCATCTGAAGACGAAAAGCAGTTGAATAATGTAAAGTTTGACCTTGGTGTCATTCTCAGCCAGCTCTACGAGGATCCCTCTCTCTGGACGGATGGCAAGAAGGTTTGGTTTGATGCTGCGCGCCGCAGCGCCAGTCCCTGGACGCCTGTTGCCACAAGTCGTAACAGCGGGGCTGGTCTGAATCTGCTTTGGCAGCACATCAACACCGCAGGCGCCGCGATTGACCCGCAGGTGGAAAACATGTTCACCGTGCTGGATAATCTCGTTGCTGTCAATCCCGCCGAGGCTCGTCGGGTGATGGCGGCGATACCGGGAAGCACGCTCACTTCACTCTCCGCGGCGCAGAGTGCGGCTTTGCGCAACCAGATGGGCCGCGTGCGCGATCATGCCCTGCAGGCGGGACGTCTGCGCTGCATGGGTAATGATGAGGCAACTGCCACGCAACGCCCCTGCAAGAACTCCCACGTCTGGGTGGAAGGTACCAGCTTCTTCTCCGAGCAGCACAGCGTCGGCGATGAGAGCGGCTATCGCCTCAATTCCTGGGGCGGCGCCGTTGGCATCGATGCTCAGGTGGACGCTCACTGGAGTGTCGGTGTGAGCCTTTCTGCCAGCTATGGCGACCTGGAAGCGCGTGCAGCGGATTATGCCAAGGGAGATCTGGATACGTACACCGTGAGCTTCTGGAGCCAGGCGAAGAACGGACGCTGGGGCAATACGCTGCTCTTCACTCTCGGCACGAATGAAGCGGATCTCAAGCGCACGGTGAACTACGGAGCGGGCAGCTACACCGCCACGAGCAACACGAGCGGCAGCAGCCTGGGCGCGATGTGGGAAGTTACTTATGACTTCCACCCGGTGAAAGAGAACAAGAGCAATATCCTCCAGCCGCTCTTCAACGTGGCAATGATGCACACGAGCATGGACGGCTTCAGCGAGAAGAACGCGGGGAACGTAGGCCTTGCCGCAGAGAAGCAGACGCGCGACACGGTAACGCTGGGTCTTGGGCTGCGGTGGCTGGCGGCGATCAACTCCGCGAAGGCAGTCAACCGCACGGTGAGCACGGAGGTGCATGCGAATGTGGCGCAGGACCTGGGAGACCGCCGGAGCGTGGCGAACGTGGCGCTGCTGGCAGATCCGAACTTCACGCAGAGCGTGTACGGCTCGAAGACGGGCAGCACGGCGTTCCAGTTTGGCGCGGGAGTGAACGTGCCTGTGACGCCGAACTCGCAGATCTACGTGAACGCCGGCGGCGAACTGCGAGAGCACGCGAACGCATGGAACGCCGCGCTTGGCGTCCGCATGGGCTTCTGACGCAGGGAACAATCTTCACCGGGGATGCGTCTTCGATCCGGGAAGCCAACACCAACACACAAATCAAATCCATAGAAGACACGGCGCCGCTCATTGCCACTTCGGCAGTGAGCGGCGCTACTTGTGATATACCCTCCCTGAACAGTAAGACCAATGCAAATGCGTTTGCCGTGCAAATCACGCACACTGTCGCCATGCCTGCAAGACGGCCTGGCACATCCAAAAACCCGCATTAACTCATAATTCGCCGTTGCTCCCGCTTTGCAACCCCGCGCGCCATCGCGAACTTTCTCCGTCGTTCATGAATCCGTTTTTTCTCCCCCCAAAAAATATAGTTGACACCTCCCGCATGATTTGCTAGCCTGAACCCGTGTGAGTGTTGTATTCACCTTTGTTGCGTTCAATTCCGCCCGCCCGGAGATTCGTCTTCAGGCGGGCGGATTCTTTCCCGGCGGCTGCGAGAGGGCGGGGAAATATGATTGCTCGAAACTCGCAACAGGGCAAACGTATTTGAGAGAAGTGAAGCAACAGAGAAAAATACAATACATGGTACATGAGCAAACGCATTCCCAATGCGTTTGCCCTGAAACTCGCAAGGGGCAGCTTGACACACCGCTAATGCGGGGATAAAATGGAGAGCGAATGAAGAGAAAATTCACGCGTCTTCTGGCAGCGGCGGCTCTTCTGGCGCCGGTGCTTACAATGTGCGCCGGACCCTACGGCTCGGTGAGCAGGGAGGGTGTGGCAGAGGCGCTCGCATCGCCGAAATTATCCGTCACGCCGCGTATGCCGCGCTGGTTGCTGAACGCCGACCAACTTCGCGGGTTGAGCCGGGAGCAGCGTGACCGCGTCTGCGCCATTCTCACCCCGGAAAAAGTGCGCCATGTGGGCGAGGAGTACTACCGCAGCGAACGCCAGGGCAATCGGAACGACGACACCGACCTGATCTTCTACCTCTACCCTCTGAATGGGCAGTCGCTGGGCGGACGCATCATCGGCACAAAAGCCCTCATGGATGATTTTGATCTGAGCGAAGAGGAGGAGGCTCAGCTCTATCTCATCCTTCAGCCCCAGTTGGCGAATTTGTTCCCGAAAGATGTCCCCAAACCCCGCTGACCGGAATCAGCCCCGGCTCTTGCGCTTCTCGCTGTCGGCGAGGGCAAGCTGAATCGCGTTGGCCGTGTTGTGACAAAACACGTAGAACACCGGGCCGATGTATGCCAGCGGGGAAGCGTAGCTCTGACTTGCCATGTACAGCGTGAGCACGGTGTTTTTTTGCCCGAGTCCCTGGGAGCATTCGCGCTTGAGATTCGGATACCCCAGACGATACCCCGCCGTGAAGCCGAAAAGGCAGACCACGGCGGCGCCGAGCATCAGCGGCCACATCTCATGCAGACTGTAGCCGCCGGCAATGATGCGCTGCACGCCGGAAGCGGAAATCACCACCAGATTCATCACCCAGATGCCCAGCGAAACATCCTTTAATTTCGCCGCCCACGCGCGACAGGCAGGATGCGCCAGCCGCAGCGCCAGCGCCACTATGGCGGGTATCCCCAGCACCGTGAAAATCTGCCACGCCACCGTGAGACTGATTTCAGAATAACTCATATCCGCTCCCGAAACCACCAGGGGCAGGAAAAACGGCGTCACCAGCGCAAACACAACCTGGCTGAGTACCATAGCGGTGGTGGAAAACTCCACATTGCCGCGAAGAAGATTCACAATGATGGGGCTTGCAGAGGCAATGGGCGCCGCAGCGCAGTAGTAGAGTGACTCCGCCATGATGGGGTAGCCCGCCGCGCGAGCTATGCCCCAGAAAAACAGCCCGGTGGCCTGAATGGCCAGCAGCAGCCAGAGATGCATGCGCACGGGCTTCAACTGCCGCACATCCAGCCCGATGAACGTGATGCTCAGCATGATGGCAATGCCGAACGGCAACAAGCCGGTGAAAGGCGCAAGCTGTTCGTGAAAAACGCCACCGATGATAAAAGCGAGCACCATGCTCACGCTGCGCAGCTGCTGCATCATGGCGCAGCCGAAGATTCGGCAGGTGTGGGGGGCGCCTCCGCCGGGGTCGTGTTCAGGTCGGGCTCCGGTTTGGGGTAGGCGATGCGGTTGTGATTCATCGTGCGCAGCGTTGTGAGAAATGACTCCTTCATTTTCTCAATATCGCCCAGTGTGATCTGGCAATCCTGCAGGTGACCATCCAGTATGCGATCGCGAAAGATTTTTTCCACCATCTCGCGAATGTCCTCTTCCGTGGGGTTCACCAGCGAGCGGGTCGCGCTCTCCACAGCATCCGCCATGCTTACAATGCCGGACTCCCGCGTCTGCGGCACCGGGCCCTTGTAGGAAAAAACAGCCTTGTCTACCTCATCCGGACAGGTGTCGATCGACCCGGCGTCAAATTTCGCTTTCTCCTCCTTGTAGCGATCCAACGCCTTGCGATAGAAAAAATAGGTGCTCAGAGTGCCGTGGTGCTCGCGAATGGCGGCGATAATGCGGGAATTGAGCTTGTACTCGCGCGCAATGTCCACGCCGTCCTGTACGTGCTGGATGATGATGCGCGCGCTCGCCTCCGGCGTCAGCTCATGATGCGGAGAAATGGCCTGGTTGCTGATGTTCTCCGTGAAATACTGGGGGTTCTTCAGTTTGCCTATGTCGTGGTAAAGACCGCACACGCCCGCGCGCGTCACATCCGCCCCGATGGCCTCCGCTGCCGCTTCCGCCAGTCGCTGCACGTACAGACTGTGATGAAATGTCCCCGGCGCCGTCATCTGCAATTTCTTGAGCACGGGGTGGTTCATATCCGCCCACTCCAGCCAGGTGATGTGCGTCGAAATGTTGAACAGTCCCTCCAGAAACGGCATGAAACCGCCGATGAAGACGCTCACGAGAAAGCTCACGCCGAAGGCCACCACCGCCTCCGCGAAAAAGCTCACCGGGTTAAACCCGCCGCGCAGCATAGCCAGCCCGCTGTCCTGAAAACACCCCAGCGCAATTGTGGAGACGAGAACGACGGCGCCGGTGGCAAAACCGGCGTAGAGGATGTGCTCCCGCTTATGCACCCGGCTGCAAAGCAATGCCGAAACAAAACCCGCCAGCAAACTGATCACAAAAAAATCCTGCGCGATCATCCGCGGACAATCCGCCGGCAGGAGCGCCAGACCGAAAAGCGAAGTGCACAGCGATGTGAACACCCCAAGACGCCGCCCCAGCATTGCCGATGTGATGCCCGGCGCCAAAGCGTACGGCAGCGCCAGCAGCATCTGCCCATAGCTGACCTGCCACGGAAGTATCTCGCGTATGTTGTTGAAGGCGTGAAAAAGCCCGATCTGCGCGCAAATGAGTATCGTCACCAGCGCCGAGCGTCCCCAATTCAACTCCTGCCGCGTGTGGTCCACAGAATAAAAAATCGTCAGCGCCACCCCGCTGAGCACAAGCCACGTCATCCTGTACGCCGCCTCCCCTATCGTCTGCCCGGGCCCCACCACGAGATAGCACAGCAGCAGCATCCCTACCACTGCCACCAGCAGCATCCTCTGCCGCCCATTGAGTACTGCCGCCCCATCTCCTTTTCTCCTCCTCAGCATCGATAATATGACCTTAGCCATGATTCTTTGAGTGGGTGAGTTGTGCATTATAGTGCCTCTTGCTCGATTTGTCAAGTCAAAAGACACGAATATTACACCCTTGTCACCTGATTATAAGTTATCAACATGAATTCCCCCTACCCTCACAATATGAACCCTTTCATGGACAATGAACCATGTACCGTGTACCATGTATCAGAGCGGTAGCCACAGCTCTGCATAGCCGAAAACCTTTCGAACGCAATGACGCTTATGTTTAACCCTCCACCAATGCTAGCGCATTGCAGCTTCGCGCGCAAGCGCGCAAACTTCATACATGGTACACGGTACATGGTCCATGGTACACTATTAATCGGAGGTGGTATAATCTGAAGAGTTGAGAGGGAAATCCTCAACAGGACTCCTCGGACA
>CANQGG010000005.1 GCA_947601655.1 uncultured Akkermansia sp. | reverse complement strand
GTCTTAGTAACCCTAACACATTAATTCTTAACGCATGAAAGATTCTTCAAAAATCAACACTGTGGTAGGACAGAGCCTATATTTATGTTAAAAGATTTGAGCTTCTCTAAGAACTTGGTATTAATTTTGAGGATTTCAGAAGATCGCCAGATTAAGATCAGGCTCCCGTCAATGTGAGCATGCTTTTCTAGAAAGACATGAAATGTATTGGAATAGAGAGAATCAAAAACAATTTCAATCGAGTGGTGAGATGTGGCACGGCGCACTCCCTACCACGAGCATATCCTCTATACCAACATCTGCGCCATCCTGCGAGGAGAAATAAATAAGAAAATCTCCGAACAGGCAAACAGGCTAACAGATTTTGGAAAGTCGCTGATTGACCTGGGAACAACTCTAACCGGCCAGCCACAGCCGAAACAGTAGCTGCTTTCCTTGCTCCCTTGTATCGGGGAAAACCGAGGCATATTTTCCCCTCCACGCAGAAAGTAACCTTGCCCCTGCTTGTTTACTCATCTTGAGTAGCATGTGTTTGATATTATCCCTCCATTTTTGAGGCATCAAGCTTTTGGAGAATCCTCTTTCCCCGTTTTTAGCGCCCCTCGTTGACTTTATGTTTAAGGCAATGCCGCGTTCAATTTGTAATGCTTGGAGAGGGTAATGTGCTTGCCTTTTGAACAACGAAGCTTATAATATGTCCGGGTGCCTTGATTCATAGCGTCTTGCTTGTTTACTGACATTACTCTAGTACGCTTTGAACTTCATGGCACCCTTTTTGTGCCAAGAACCTGTTGCATTTAATTTTGCAATGCACACGGCGTCCTTTTGAACTAAACCACGATATGACGAGGAGGGATGAAACCTCTGCCCATATTGCCATTCGAGAGGCTCTGGCTAATGCAATTGTGCATGAAGATTATTGGGTGAATGCGGGGATCCGAATTATCAAACGACCAGAGGGACTCAAATTTATCAACCCAGGTTCCCTTTTGGTCAATAAGGAGGCATTGTTTACAGAGTCTGAACAAATAAGCATTTGCCGCAATCTGTTAGAGGCTCGCTACCCTAGGCAGCAAAATCATCCACAACAGTCCTATCGAGCGCGGCAACAAGAGTCATGAGAGCCTCGACCTCGGAGCGCCGTATTTCAAGAGATCAAGTTACTTTGAATGGCGTCGTGTTTTTGTGCTAAATTTTGCACTTTGCTTTTTTCACGCAGCTTGCGTTCAATTTGTAATGCTTGGGAAAGATAATGTGCTTGCCTTTTCGAGCAACGGACCTACAATCGCTCTAGTATGCTTTGAACTTTTTGGCACCCTTTTTGTGCCAAGAACCTGTTGCATTTAACTTTACGATCCAGTATTCCTGTCTTTGTTTGATACTGCTCCTGACAAAACTTCTTCCCCGAGGAAAAAGTAACTCTATTCTCGCTTGTTTGCTCATTTTGAGTGGCATATATTTGATATTATCCCTCCATTTTGAGGCATCAAGCTTTTGGAGAAACCTCTTTCCCCGTTTTTAGCACCCCTCGGTGACTTTATGTTTAAGGCAATGCGCGTGTCAAAAGTGAACAGGTATCAGTAGTGATACCTCATCAGATAAATGGTAATAAGCTGCTGCTCCTCGTTTACGGTGTAAACAATCCGATGCTGACTGTCAATCCGGCGGGAATAGAAGCCGCTCCATTCATGCCGCAGAGCTTCCGGCCTACCGAGCCCTGTATACGGCGTTTCCTGCATATTGGCAATGAGCTGGCGTATGCGCTTGAGTGTCTTTTTGTCATTTTTGCTCCAGAAGAGCAAATGCCGCTCAGCCTCAGCTGTGAGTTCTATCTCGTACATCAGTCGATGAGTGCGTCTATTTCCTCCAATGTGATGCGGCGAGTTTTGCCCTCTCTGGCATCCTGCATAGAGCGGCGCAGAGCCTCCCCATTCCGACCGCCGGTTATATAGGCGGTTTCGACGAGGGAATTGTACTCGTCCTCGGAAACAATGACTGCATTTTTATGCCCTCGATGGCGTATCACCACAGGCACGGCATCCTCCACAACTTCTCGCAGAATGCTGTAGAGAGAACTCCTTGCCTCACTGGATGTAATGCTTTTCGTGGTCATGATCCTATTGTACGCGATAGACGTACAAGTGCAAGAAGAATGTGTAACAATTTTTTGGGGGATGGAAATCCTATCATTGATTTTACCTCCTCCCCCCCTCCGCTTTCTCACCAACGCGCCCCCAATAAGGCAACCGCATTTGAGAGGAGTCGATCAATAGAGAAAAACATCACAAATTTCACATTATCAATAAATAATAATTAAAATCGCAAATAGGTAGACTCCGTTTAGCGTCCCCGCTATCTGATAGGGAGGGCGGGATCGGAGCTTCAAGCCTTTATTTTACCGTGAAAAGGAATTGCATACACGCATCTGTTCATTCTTGCCAATCGTCCGGAGAGGAGTATAATGCTCGCCAATACATGGCCGACAGCCAACAGCGTTGTATTCTCGTCACCGGTGGCGCCGGCTTTATCGGCTCTCACGTTGTGCGCCATTTTGTCCGGAAGTACCCGCACTACCGCATTATCAACGTCGACCAATTAACTTACGCCGGGAATCTGGAAAATCTGGCCGATGTGCAGGATGCTCCTAACTACTGCTTCGTACGCGGCGATGTCGGCGATCTGGAGACCATGCGCTCGCTCCTGCGCGAGCAGAAGGTGGACGGCATCATTCACCTCGCTGCCGAGAGTCATGTGGATCGCTCGATCTGCGATCCGCTCCTCTTCGCACGTACGAATGTGATGGGCACGCTGAATCTGCTGCAAGCGGCGCGCGAGTGCTGGAGCGGACAGTGGGAGGGCAGGCGTTTTCACCACGTTTCCACCGATGAGGTGTACGGCGCATTGGAGCCAGGAGAGGCCGCCTTCAGCGAGACAACTCCCTATTCTCCGCACAGCCCCTACTCGGCGTCCAAAGCGAGTTCTGACCATTTTGTGCGGGCATATCATGACACGTACGGATTGCCGGTGGTGCTCACCAATTGTTCAAACAACTACGGCCCTTACCAATTTCCGGAGAAACTCATTCCTCTGTGCATCCACAACATTTGCGAAGAGAAACCCTTGCCCATCTACGGGAATGGGGAGAATGTTCGCGATTGGCTGCATGTGCAGGACCACGCGCAGGCGATTGATGAGGTGTTCCACCGCGGGCGCGATGGAGAGAGCTACAACATCGGCGGCGGCAACGAATGGAGGAATATTGATATCGTTAGAAAGCTTATTCGCCTCGTGGATGAGGAACTGGGGCGTCCTGTCGGCTACAGTGACAGGCTCATTACATTTGTCGCCGATCGCGCCGGTCACGACCTGCGCTATGCCATCAATGCCGAAAAGTTGCGCCGAGAGCTTGGTTGGGTACCGCAGCGCTCTTTCGAAACAGGTTTGCGCGAAACGGTGAAGTGGTACATGGAACACGCCGACTGGGTGCGGAACGTGACCAGCGGCGCGTATGAACGCTACTACGCTGAGATGTACGGCGATCGATAATTTTCACCTTTTTCTCTCTCCCTATCATGATTTCAACGAGTCTTCAACCACTGCCCGGATTCCGGGATCTTGACCCCGATAAGTATGCCCTGCGCGCCTACTTATCCCGCACCTGGCGCAGCGTAGCCGAACGCTATGGCTTCGTCGAATGGGAGGGGCCCACCCTGGAACCCACCGAACTTTACCTGAAAAAAAGCGGCGGGGAACTGCCCACGCAGCTGTTCCGTTTTAGTGACCAGGGGGGGAGAGACGTCTCTTTGCGCCCGGAACTCACTGCTTCCCTGGGGCGTATTGTGGCAGCAAACTACCTTAGCTACAACAAACCGCTCAAATGGTTTGAGATTGGCTCCTGCTTTCGCTACGAAAAACCTCAGAAAGGGCGCCTGCGCGAATTCGTACAATTTAACGCAGATATTCTCGGGGAAGGGGGCGCGGAAGCGGATGCCGAATTGCTGGCGCTGGCGATTGATTGCATGCGGGCGCTGGGTTTGGGCGCCTCTGATTTTGTTGTGCGGGTGAGCGATCGCGAAGCGTGGCTTTCTTTTGCGACCCGGCACGGCCTTACCCCGGAGCAAACGCCGGATTTTTTAGCTGTTGTCGATAAATTGGAACGCGATCGGCCTGAAGTTTCTGAGCAAAAATTGGCTGCTCTCGGCATTTCGCGGGAAAGTGTCATGGACTTCATCCAGAATCCGCCGAATGATGTTTCCCCTCGCTACGAGACGGTACTTGCCGAACTGCAGGCCAGGGGGCTGGCTGAGTACGTGCAGCTTGATCTCAGCGTGGTCCGTGGATTGGCTTACTACACCGGTCTCGTTTTTGAAATCTTCGACAAGGCGCACAGCTTGCGGGCGGTGGCAGGCGGCGGGCGTTACGACGACCTTGTATCGACCCTTACGGATGGTTCGCTCTCCATGCCGGCTACCGGTTTTGCGATGGGAGATGCCGTCATTGCTCATCTCATTGAAGAATGTCCCTCTGCCCGAGTCCTGCGGGATGCAGCGCTGGCGCCCCGAAGCTGCGATGTCTATCTGGCGCTTGCTGCGGCAGAGATGAGGCCGCAGATGCTGCTGCTCGCGTCCACTCTGCGGGATGCAGGGGTGCGGGTGGATTTGCCGCTTTCTACCGTCAAGCTGTCCAGACAGCTGCGTCATGCAGAGCGTCTCGGCGCTACCTATACCGCTATTATAGGTGCTGAGTTTCCCTCCATTGAACTCAAGCGCATGGCGACAAGAGAATCGGAAAAGCTCACGCTGGAAGAGCTCATCTGCGCTCTCATTCCTCACAGGGCGGCGAACTGAATTGCCGCCTGCGATGGGGCATCGCTGCTCGTATGCGTGTGTGTGGTAGAATTCTTACTTGTCAAATTCGCCCTTCCTTGCTATAAATGGTGGCGGATGAAGCCCTTGATCAGACTAGAGGAAAGCCGCACTGCGGACGGACTGTGGGAGCTGTGGCAGCGAGATGGAGAACTCACCCTGTTGCTGGATGGCGCGCCGGTTGTCAGCGAGCGCAGCAGCGGCAGTGAAGGGGAAATGGCTCGGCTGGCTCTCTCCCCCATGGCCAGGGCAGGAAAGCCGCTCGTCATTGTGGCCGGGCTGGGGTTGGGATTTGGCGCCCTGGCGGCGCTCAAGGCGCTCCCGCGCTCCGGCGCCCGCTTCATCATTGCCGAACCGGTGGAACAGCTTGTCGCCTGGTGCCGGCGACACTGCGCATTCTGTTCTCCCCTCTGGGAGGATGAGCGTGTAAGTATGGAGCACGAGGCAGCTTTAGAAATTTGTCGCACCCGGAGGGGCTCCGTTCATGCCATTCTGCTGCGCCACACGCATATGCGCTGTCGGCTCACGCTGCAGGATGCACAGACTTATTTTGAAGCGCTGAAGGGGGGCGGATTGCTGGCTATCCTGTTGGCTGAAGCAGACAGACGTTTGGAGGGAGTGCTGCGCCGGGCGGGGTTCGATTGCAGCGTTTCTCAACTTCCGGCGGCGGAGAAGGGAAAGAGAAGTTTGCTTCATACTCTCGTGCTGGCGCGGCGCGGGCGTTATATTCCATTTGCGGAGAGAATGCAGAAGTCATGAGCATTCCTTTTTTCAGGAGGCGCCGCCGCACGACGGAGGAATTGGAGATGATCCGCCAGGCGGATTCGCGCGGTCTCTCACGGGTGCTGGCGATGTTTGGCTTAATCTTCCTGGTGCTGGAGTCTTTTCTGGCGGTGATGCTGGTACTGCCGGCATGGCTCGAGCGGCAGGAACTCGCATTCGACCGAGAGTACGCGGAACAAAATCTTCGGCGGGTTCAGCAGGAGGAAGAGGAAGCCCACAACCGTTTTCTCTGGATGATGGACCCGGAGTACTTTGAACAGATTGCGCGGGACCGCGCCAACTTGGCAAAACCCGGCGAAAAGGTCATTCGTCGCACGAGTGCCATTGACCACGCCGCACGGAGGGATGTGCCGACTCATTCAGCAAAATCCTCACACTAGCGTTTCCCGTAGCGCCGTTGCCTTCCTGCATAATCATCGAGAGCAGCATCCAGCTCCTCCTTCCCAAAGTCCGGCCAGAGCACCGGCGTCACCCACAACTCGGCATAGCTCAGCTGCCATAAGAGATAATTGGATAGACGCATTTCCCCGGAGGTTCGAATGAGAAGGTCGGGATCCGGCATGCCTGCAGTATCGAGATGGGAGGCGAGAAGCTCAGGGGTGATATCTGCAGGATTCAACCTGCCCTCCGCAGCCATAGCCGCGAGACGCTGGGCAGCGCGGGTGATTTCCTGCCTTGATCCGTACGAGAGGGCAAGGGTAAGCACGAGCTTCTTGTTGTGTTCTGTTTCTCTGATGCATACGCTGAGCTGCCTGCGACACGCTGGCGGCAGCATGTCTAATTCGCCGATAGCACGCAGCTGCACCCCTTTCTCCATCATTTCAGGGAGTGTTTGCTTCAGGAAGCGGTTGAGCATACGCATCAAACCTTGAACCTCTTCCGGCGGTCGTCCCCAGTTTTCCGTCGAAAAAGCGTATAGGGTAAGCCATGGGATTCCATGCTCAATACAAGCATCCACAACTCTGCGCACGGCTTCGCCTCCTTTTCGATGCCCGGCTGCGTGTGGCAGTCCCCGTCGGTTTGCCCAACGACCGTTCCCATCCATGATGATGGCGATGTGTTGCGGGGACGTGCTCATATTTGATGTGCAGAGAAGGGAGCGCCCGAGAGACCGGCTCTCAGCTCAGATCAAATTCACCGTATTCTCGCAGAATATCCTCTACTCGCGCCACATCTTCCGGCGAATCCACGCCGGATGTGCTTTTTCTCCCGCGATAATCCGTTTCTACTATCTTGACCCTCATCCCATGATACAAAAAGCGCATTTGTTCCAGCCCCTCCACCATCCCGGCTTCGTATGGCGATTCCGGCAGGTTGAAATATGCTTCCAAAGCTTCGCGGGTGTACGCGTACAAACCAATGTGACGCCTCACCGGACTGAGCAAATTTGCCATGCGCGCCTTTTCCGGCTTGCGGATGGCGGGGATGATATTCTTGGAGAAAGCCAATGCGTATCCTTTTGCATCCACCAGTACCGTGGTGCCGCTGTAAGGAGTGTTTCGCTTGGCTTCCACAAGGCGATCGTACTCTTCCCAGCTGAGACGAATGCAGGGGGTGAAGACATCTCCCGCTTCGCTGCGCCAGGCATCAATGAGTTGCTGGATCACCCATGGCGGGCAGAGGGGATTATCCCCTTGCAGATTGATAATGAATTGCGGTGAATTTTCCCGGAGAGAGACGGCATCCCGGCAACGTTCCGTGCCGCTCCGGCAGGTTTCCGAAGTCATGCAGGCAGGAATTTCCATTCCTTGGCAGAAATCTATAATGCGCTGATCATCTGTTGCTACTACATATTCGCAATTTGCATTGTGCCGACAAATGCAGGCTGCGATGTCCGCCACGCGGCGTATCATCTCCACCCCCGCTATTTTGACCAGAGGTTTGCCGGGCAACCGTGTCGAAGCGTACCGGGCGGGAATCACGAGCAATATGTTCTCTTTCGCATTCATTGCCCCTTCATCCTACCGTATTTTCGTATACTTGCCAAGACAAAATAAGGGGCATTGCCGCGCGCGGGAGGCTTCAAATTCAATCTGTGCCGCTGTGAGTATCAGAGAGGCGGGAGAGGAGCTCCGCTCTGTCAGTTGGAAGGCGGGAGAAATGCTGTTGCAACGCGCGGTAGGCAGGCAGTTGGGGAGAGAGCAGACCATGCAGGTCGGCAAGGCGTTCCTCAAAATGAAAGATAGTGCGCGGGGCGGGCTCGGCGGTGGCAGTATAGTCAAGAGCTTTGGAGATGAGTTCATGCCAGCGGGGGTCTTCTTCCTCGGGTTCTACCGTGTGCAGAAGCAGGCGAGTCATATACGCCGCCATACGCAGCCGCATGATGTTTCCCCTCAATGGCAGCCGTGGGGTGATGAGCTCGGCGGAAACAAGGGAGCAGAGGTCGCCGCGGGAGGGGGTACGGTACACGAGTTCACACTCATGGAAGAGGTCGACAGTGCCATTGATGCCCGCACCCGGTTTGAAGGCATTGCGTGCGGCGGTGCGAAGCATACCGTGCCGGGCTGTACACCAGCAGACTACAGCTCCGTGTTCGCCGTAAGGGTAAAGTCGGAGTACGGTGCCCGTATCGCGCGTGTTCACGGGGTAAAAGAGGGAGAAGACGATTCTACGCCGAGGCGGCGCAGCACTCGGGGAAGGATGGCCTCAGGGGTGAGCCCGTGGCGCTCAATGAGTCGATCGGCGCTGCCGTGTTCCACAAAGGCATCCGGCCAGCCGATGCAAAGGATATCTGCCCCGCATTGCTCATGAATCAGCAACTCTTCTACAGCTGATCCGAATCCTCCCGTGACCACATGGTCCTCCAGCGTGACAATCAGACGGCAGCGACGCGCTTGCTCTGTGAGGCAATCTGCATCCAGAGGCTTGATGAAGCGTGCGTTAATATGACTGCTGGAGATGCCGCGTTCCTGCAACAATTCGCGCAGGCGAGCAGCGGTGCTGTTCATGTTGCCAAGGGCCACGAGCGCTACGGTATCACGCTCAGAACACGCGATGACCTCAGCTTTGCCAATGGGGAGGGATTCCGGCTCTTCCGGGATGGGCACGCCCTCACCGGAGCCTCGCGGATAGCGGATGGAGCAGGGAGCATCACAGATGCCCTGCATAGTGGCAAGCATGCGGCAGAGCTCTGCTTCATCCTTCGGTTGCATCATGATGAGCCTTGGGATGGCTCGCAGCATTGCGATATCGAAGAGACCGTGGTGGGTTGGGCCGTCATCCGGGGAGAGTCCTGCGCGATCCATGCAGAAACGCACGGGGAGGTTTTGCAGGGCGGCGTCGTGCTCAATCATGTCGACACAACGCTGCATGAAGGTGGAGTAGATGGCGAGGAAGGGTTTGAAGCCCTGCGAGGCGAGGCCGCAGGAGAAAAGAGCGGCGTGTTCTTCTGCAATGCCGACGTCGAAGAAACGCTGCGGGTGATTGGTGCGGAATGTGTCCAACTTTGTGCCGCTTGGCATGGCGGCAGTAAGGGCAAGAATTTTGTCGTCCTTGTCCGCAAGTCGAGACAGACATTGTCCAAAGACTTCAGAATAGGTCGGTTTACTGTTTTTCGGAGTGGCTCCGCTCGGAATATCGTAGCTACCCACACCGTGAAACTTGGTGGGATTTTGGACTGCCGGTTCGTAACCTTTCCCCTTGCGGGTGATGATGTGCAGGATGGCGGGCTCATGCAGCCGCGCAATGATGCGAAGAGCACGGATGAGACGGCGGATGTCGTGCCCATCAATTGGGCCGTAGTAAGTGAGGCCGAGTTCACGGAAGAAACTCAGCGGGGAAATGAGGCTGCGTGCGGCGGTCATAAGGCGTACAGCCTGTTCGCGTGCTTTATCGCCCGCGAGATTTTTGAGGAAGTAATCCGCACGCTCCTTCAGCCAGGCGTAAGCCTGGGTCTCTTGCAGGGAGGAGAAATAGCGGGAGAGAGCTCCCACGTTTTTGTCAATGCTCCATTCGTTGTCATTGAGTACAACAATAAAGCGGCGAGTCGTAGTCGAGATGTTGTTGAGTGCCTCCAGAGTTGTGCCGCAGGTGAAGGCGCCGTCTCCTGCCACCGCGACGACGTGGTAATCCTCCCCGGCGAGATCACGGGCAGCAGCCATGCCGAGGGCGGCGGAAAGCGCCGTGCCGGCGTGTCCTGCACCGTAGGCATCATGCGGAGATTCGCTGCGCTTCATGAAACCGGAGATGCCCTCGAATTGCCGAATACTGCCGATTTTTTCGGCCCGTCCGGTGAGCATTTTGTGCACATAGCTCTGGTGCGAGACATCAAAGAGAATTTTGTCTTTCGGCGTCTCAAAGACGCGGTGCAGGGCAATGCTCAGCTCCACCACGCCAAGGTTTGGTGCCAGGTGCCCGCCGGTGTGGGAAAGGGTATTGATGAGTACCTGCCGAATTTCAGACGCGAGCTCGCCAAGACTCTCCTCCGGGAGAGCCTTAACGTCCGCCGGCGAATGGATGCCGGAGAGCAGCGGCGGAAGCGGGGTTTCAGAGCAAGGAGAATCCATCTTCCTGAGGAAGTGCTGTTTTAGGGGAATCTTGAGGAGTTGAGAGCGCGTCATTCTCAGATTCCTCAAGGATACGAATACGTTCCTCGGCGTTTTTCAGCATATTACGGCTACTACGGATCAGCGAGAGGCCCTCCTCCACGAGGGAAATGATTTTCTCCAGTTCGGTATCGGGAGAATCGAGTTCTCCTACGATGCTTTCGAGACGCTGCATGGCTTTCTCAAAGCTGACCGGTTCATTTTTGACGGTGCGGGTACTCATGATTTTTGGGTAAAGATTTTGTAGTATTGCGGAGATGCGGTGAGGTGACGTTGAAGGGTTCGACGATCAATGCCCAGCAGTCTGGCGGCGGCGCTGCGGTTGCCATTCGTAGTTTCCAACGCCCGAAAAATGGTGCTTCGAACAATGCGATCAAGATTCAGATCGTTGGGGGCTAATGGGGGAGTTTGGGACGTTTTCTCCTGCGGTGCGGGGGTGGAGTGGCCGTTCAAAAATTCGGGCAGATCACCCGGGGTTATGGTTTCACCCTCGCACAGGATAACGCCGTGCTCAATCGCGGCCCGGAGCTGGCGTACATTCCCCGGCCAGTCGTAGTGGCGCAGCATATCGAGAGCCGCGCGGCTGAGATGCAGGCTCGATTTATTGTTCTCCTCACCGATGCTGTGCACAAAAGCATTCGCCATGAGGACTATATCCTCAGCGCGCCCACGAAGGGGGGGCAACCGCAGATCCACGACATTGAGGCGTTGATAGAGATCGAGGCGGAATTGTCCGTTATCTACCATGGCTTGCAGATCACGGTTGGTAGCAGCGACGATGCGCACATCCACCGGGATGGATTCATTGCTGCCTACACGCTCGATGCAGCGTTCGGCCAGCACGCGCAAGAGCTTTACCTGCATCGGGACGTCCATTTCCCCGATCTCATCCAGGAAAAGCGTGCCGCCATTGGCCTCCTCAAAACGCCCAATACGCCGCTGCATGGCATTCGTGAAGGCGCCCTTTTCATGGCCAAAGAGCTCGCTTTCCATAAGCTGCGGAGAGAGGGCAGCGCAGTTGACCGCTACAAATTTTCCGCTCTTACTCCGCGGGGAAAGAGAATGAAGAGCTCGCGCGACGAGTTCCTTGCCCGTGCCGGTTTCGCCCTCGATAAGAACTGTGGCATTTGTGGGCGCTATCTGGCGGATGCGGTCAAAAAGAGCGCGCATGGCTGGACTCGTCCCCAGCATGGCATCCAGTCCCCGGGCCGGGCGCAACTGCTGAGTGAGTTCGAGATTGTTTGCTTCCAGTCGCCTTGCCTGGTCGGCGCGGCGCAGAAGAAGCTCCACCTCATCCAGATTTAGCGGCTTCGTCAGAAAGTAGTAAGCGCCGTGTTTTTTTGCCTCGGCAGCGGTATTTCGGCTACCGTAGGCTGTCATCATGATGCAGGTGGGCGGTCGCTCCAGCTGCATGGCATAGTCGATGAGATCCATGCCGCTTTCGCCGCCGAGTCGCAAATCAGTGAGCAGGATGTCTACCGGCTCGCTCTCGAGTACGGCACGAGCAGCTTTTCCATTCGCCGCGCTGTACACTTCATAGCTCTCCTCCAGTGCCTGGCTGAGTACGCTGCGCGTTGCGCGTTCGTCATCCACGATGAGGAGAACCGATTTCATGACTTGTGTCGGTTTGGATTGCGCTACAATGGGGTCAGAGCAGCATGAGCCCGGTGGTCTCTGGAAGGCCGAACATGATGTTAAAAGCGTGCACTCCCTGTCCCCCCGCTCCCTTGATGACGTTATCCTCTGCGCTCATCAGAATGGCACGATCCGTTCTATCATCCACTGCCCAGCCGATGTCCACAAAATTTGTGCGGGTGACGTTTTTGGTGTCCGCCGGAACTCCCGCTCCCAGCAGACGCACGAAGGGCGCCTTCCCGTACGCTTCCCGGTAGCAGGCGCCGATTTTTTCCACCGTCGCGCCGGGCGCAAGTTTTGCTACCAGAGTCGTGAGGATCCCTGTGTTCACCGGCATGAGATGGGGAATGAAGGTAATGCGCAGCGGGCAACCGGCGGCGAGGGAGAGCTCCTGTTCAATCTCGGAGAGATGGCGGTGGCGAGGCACGCTGTAGGCGCGCATGCTCTCGTTGCATTCGCAGAAGTGGTAGGTGACATCCGCCTTGCGACCCGCGCCGGAAACGCCGCTTCCACTGGATGCCACAATCTCCTGCGGTTGGATAAGACCGGCGCGCAACAGTGGTACGAGTGGCAGGATGATGCTCGTGGGGTAACACCCCGGGGAGCCTACGATGCGTGCTTTTTCAATTTCGTTGCGATGCCATTCCGGCATGCCATACACCGCTTCACGTAGCAATGCAACATCTGCATGCGGTTTGCCGTAGAATTCTTCGTAGATCGCCGGATCATTGAGACGAAAATCTGCCGAAAGATCGATCACCCTCAGCCCGGCTTCCACAAGGGCTCTCCCATATTCGACCGATACTCCATGCGGCAAGGCCAAAAAAGCGGCTTCCGCACCGCTGGCAGCAACGGCAGCTGCATCCGCCGCCGCAAAGTGCAACTCTGCACCGGGGACCCCTCGAAAACGAGGGAAGACATCGCTGAGGGCCTTCCCGGCGTACTGGCGCGATGTGGCGCATACCAACTCCACACCCGGGTGGAGCAGAAGAATCCGCAGAAGCTCCTGTCCGGTGTACCCGCTTGCTCCCACCACCGCTGTTCTGACCTTTCTCATAGCGCAGCGAGTTTAGCATGAAAAAAATGTGTTGACAACAGCAAAATCCGCCACTATACTCCGTCCGTCAGCTTTGTTCTTCAGGCTTTCTATTCAAACGGGCAGTAGCGCAGTCTGGTAGCGCACTTGCATGGGGTGCAAGGGGTCGTGGGTTCGAATCCCGCTTGCCCGATTGGCCGGGTCATGCAGTTTATCGACTGCATGGCTCGTTTGTTTACGGGATTCGAACCCACGACCCCGAGTGGGAGCGACGCGGTGGAGCGTCGCCCCTGCTGCCGAGCAGAAACTTCTGCGAGGGAAACCGCGGAGCGGTCAGCAGGGACGGGTAGAATCCCGCTTGCCCGATTGGCTGGGTCATGCAGTTTATCGACTGCATGGCTCGTTTTGTGCGGTTGGAGGGGATCGATGGGGATCAGATTCCAGGGCAGAGTGACTATTTTTCTCGCAGAGATGAGGAAAGAATGATTATTTGCGCTTGCAAGGGGAGGGGGGGACTGTGGTATACTCGGCGGAGAGTTACAGAAGTATGCCACGCATCTACATCAAGAATCAGAATCAGGTGTACGCTTTTGAGTTGCCGGTGGAGCCGGGGACGGAGGTCGTACTAGGGAGTGCTCCCACGAGCTCGGTTTTATTACCGGCAGAGTCCGGGGTAGCGCCGGTTCATGCGCGTGTGGTGTGTCAGCCGGAAGGGTATGTTATTGAGGACCTGCAGAGCGGGTATGGGGTCTTCCAGAACGGGAGACCTGTGCAGGCGGAGTACATGATGCCGGGCGTTGATTACGTGCTTGGTACGGTCGGGGTGTGTTATGATCCGCAGACGAATGCGCCTTATCCACAGGGAGACGCAACGGCTCCGCAGCAGCAGGCAACCGGACGACCCGGCGCCGCGAAGAAGAGTCCACTGCGTCGGAGCACAGCGACGGCAAAGGGGGCGGCGCTGGATGCCAAGCAACTCAAGACCATGGCGGCTAAATACAAGCGTCCCGGGGCCGGGGGCGGATTGGCAAAGACCTTGTACGTTATCATCCTTTTCATTGTAGCGTTTTACGCCGGAATTGCGTTGCATCACTGGCAGCGTACAGGCAATTATCTTCCTGGAATTGTGAGTGACGACGCTGTGGAAAGCAACGCTGCAGAGACCAATTAAACACAGAGGGACGGATGACGAAGCGATGGGTCAGGGTGGCAGCATGTGTCCTGCTTTGCGCTCTCCTGCCGTCGGCGTGTCGAGAGGATCAGCAGAAGGAGAAGCCTGAGAAGGCGGATGCTAATGATGGGGTTTTGCAACTCCCCATGGAGCATGTGCAGCCGGCTGCGCCTGAGGAGTCTCTGGTGCGCGAACAAATCTTGCCTTTGTTGGCGGATTATCCCATGGTGCAGCTGGAGGAATTGAAGATGGACATGAAAGCGGAGGAGGATGGATCTGTTCAGATCGCGGCGCGTGCGTTGTTGCGGGTGCAGGAAGATTTGTACGAAGCAGAGGAATCTCCGAGGAATTTTGATGAGGATCGTAAGCAAATCAATCGGGTAATGAATCAGGCTATGCTGCCGGATGCTCATTTTTTGCTGCAGGTTGGGGCGCAGGCTGATTCGCTGAGGGATGAAGATCGAGAAGTGAAGCCGCTGCCTCCGGAGTTGCAGAGCATAGCCGATGCAGTGCAGGAGCTTGCGCAGCGTCCTCTCTACCACCTTCACACTCCGGTGAATACGGTGGTGGAGATTCCCGTCACCATGCGTGCAACCGAAAAGGACGGACGATGGAGTTTCAGTGATGTCAATTTTGACGCGGCGCCTCTAAAGGCTCTGCAGCCCATGATAGCCTCTCAGACTCTCCCTCAGGGCGCCGTTATTTATACCGCCGGGTTTGAGGAGCGAGTGCGCAGCGAATTACAGGCAAAGATAAAGGCATTTTGCGCTGCTGCGCAGCCTTATATCAGGGGGCGGGAACAGACTGCGCGTGAGACCTTGTTGAGGATGCAATCCGAGCGTGAGGAGGCTGAGAAGCGTGCGCAGCAACGGGAGGAAGCTCGAGCAGCATGGGAAAAGACCTGCGCAGACTTGCTTTACGATGCTGCGCTCTATGAGGGAGAGTGGAAGAGGGGAGATGCTTTTGGTAAGTTTTCTCTTCGCGTCTCCAGGGGAAAAGTGTTCCCGGAGGCGTTCCAGTTTGTTGGCACATTGAGCGATACCGACTTGCCGCAAGTGGAAATGCAGGTGACGGGGCGCGCTGAACCGACCAAACCCGGAGAGGCGATTCCTTGTGTGGTTCGTATTTTCCATGGACGCTATGATCCGGATGTGCAGACGGCGGAGGTTTTTGATGCTAAGGATGCGCTTATGCGTCTCTCACTGATGCCGGATGGGACGCTCTCCGGCGTGATGACATGCGAGAGCTGGGGAGACGCAGAAGCTAACAAGGTGTTTCAGGTGAAGCTTCACCTGTCGCCTAAGAAACAAGTCGGCAGTCGTCGCAAATGAGTCAGGTTTGCATGGAGGAGCGTTGTCCGGATGTTTAGGGAGCGGGCTGCCTCGTTCCTTTGCCGTTCCTCGTATTCGTGGAGGTATCCCTGTAATTGAGAAAATCCATGATTCAGTTAGTTGTTGAGGACGTTTCAAATTAGGTGCTTGACCAGGGTAAATGCATTTGAAATGCGTTTGCTCATGTACCATGTATTGATAATGTGCGTGTTGCGCAGTTTTTTTTGAATGATGAACGTGTGCAGGGACTTCTTGAGAGCCCTCATCATGATTGACCGCTTGCTGTCATGATTTTTGGTGCGTATCAACGATGATATCAGTTAACAAGAGTATTTTCTCTGTTGCTTCACTTCTCTCAAATGCGTTTGTCTTGGATGCTTGACGTCAGATCTTGCTGCATTGAGTTGGTGAATGTTAGAATCAGGAGTTTTCTCAAGGGCTGCGTGGAATAGGAGAGCAGGGGAGAACTTCGCAAAAAAAGGCTCGCAAGGCGGGGCGCCCTGCGAGCTGTGGAATGACTTGATTTTGTGCGTTCGTTACTCGATCGTGTCGCAGGTACAGCAGAAGTTGCGATCACCGTAAGTGTTGTCCACGCGGGAGCAGGAAGGCCAGAATTTATGGCGGCGCAAGCTCTCCACAGGGAACGCGGCAGCGCTGCGGGAGTATTCGTGCTTCCAGCTGTCGGCGCAGACTTCCTGCACCGTGTGCGGAGCATTGGAAAGCACATTGTCCGCAAGCGGCATCACCCCATCTGCCACGGCATTCATCTCGCGGTGGATCCCGATCATCGCTTCCACGAAGCGATCCAGCTCGCCCTTGCTCTCAGATTCCGTAGGCTCCACCATCAGCGTATCGTGCACCGGGAAGCTCATTGTCGGAGCATGGAAGCCGTAATCCATCAGGCGTTTCGCCATGTCGTCAATGGTGAGACCACTCTTGGCAAGCATCGGGCGCGTATCGAGGATGCACTCATGAGCCACCAGTCCATCTTCTCCAGAATAGAGAGTCGGGAAGAAGTCTGCCAGCTTGTGTGAGACGTAATTGGCATTCAGAATCGCGACCTGTGACGCCTTGCGCAGGCCTTCCTCCCCCATCATCGCGATATACATCCATGTGATCGGCGCGAGGGATGCCGACCCAAACTCCGCTGAACTCACCGCTCCCTGGTTGCGACCGCGGGAATCGGCGGTGTGCCCCGGCAGGAAAGGCGCGAGATGCTCGGCGCAGCAGATGGGTCCCACACCGGGACCGCCGCCGCCGTGCGGCATCGCAAAGGTCTTATGCAGGTTCAGGTGGCAGATGTCTGCGCCGATGGTGGCCGGATTCGTGAGACCGCATTGGGCGTTCATATTGGCGCCGTCCATGTAAACTTGTCCGCCGTTGGCGTGGACAATTGCACAGATATCTGCAATGCTTTTTTCGTATACCCCGTGGGTGGAGGGGTAGGTCACCATCAGAGCTGCAAGTTCATCACGGTGAGCAGAGGCCTGAGCACGCAAATCATCTATATCGATATTACCCTGTTCGTCGCACTTCACCGGCACCACGGTGAAACCCGCCATCGCAGAGGAAGCGGGGTTGGTGCCGTGTGCCGACGTCGGGATGAGACAGACGTGACGATGTCCCTCGCCATGAGCTGCCTGGTAACGATGGATCGTCAGCAATCCGGCGTACTCACCCGCCGCGCCAGAGTTCGGCTGCAAGCAGACAGCGGAAAACCCGGTAATCGTCGCCAGCCAATCCTCCAGTTGCAGAAGCATTGCGCGCATCCCTGCACATTGATCTGCCGGGGCAAAGGGGTGCAGCTGCGTCACTTCATCCCAGGTGATGGGCATCATTGCGGCGGCGCAGTTGGCCTTCATAGTGCAAGAACCCAGAGGAATCATTGCCTCATTGAGCGCGAGATCCTTGCTCTCCAACCCGTGGATATAGCGCATCATCTCTGTTTCCGAGTGGAAAAGGTGGAAGCATTTTTCTGTGCAGAAGGGCATCGTGCGTTCATCTGCCGGAGCCTCGCCGATCTCTCCCGGCTTTGCGCCAAACACCCCGCAGAGCGCGATGTAATCTTCATCCGTGCAGGTCTCGTCGAAAGAAACACTCACGATGTCCTCATCCACCTTGCGAATATTGTACCCGGCGCTCAGAGCGGCAGCCACGAAATGATCCGCCTGTTTCCCGGTGCTCACTGCCACCGTATCGAAAAAGCGTGGGCAAATAATCCGCAGCTCGCTCACCGCACTCACCGAGGCGGCGAAAGCAGCGGCGAGTCGCTGCGCCGTGCCGGCAATAAACTGCATGCCCTCCGGTCCGTGGTACATTGCGCAGAAGGTGCTCAACAGAGCCGTGAGTACCTGCGCCGTGCAGATGTTGGAGGTCGCTTTTTCGCGGCGAATATGTTGCTCGCGGGTTTGCAAGGCCAGGCGGTACGCAGGCTTGCCATCGCGGTCCACGGAGCGTCCGATGAAACGTCCCGGCAGCTTGCGCTTGAGAGCATCCGTGCAGGCCATGAAAGCTGCAGCGGGACCTCCGTAGCCCATAGGGATGCCGAAGCGTTGTGTGGAACCCACACAGATATCCGCACCGAAAGATCCGGGCTCACGAAGCTTGGTGAGAGCCAGGATGTCCGCCGCCACGCAGCAGAGAGCACGCACGGCATGGCAGCGCTCGAAGAACGCAGCGTAGTCCTCCACACTGCCGAGATTATCCGGGTACTGCACAAGCACCCCCGCCAACCCGGAGACCGAGGCGGGGTCAAACTCTTTCCAATCACCCACGATGAGGTCTACCCCCGTGGTTTCGCAACGTGTGCGGATCACATCGATCGTCTGCGGGTAGCAGGAATCTGCCACAAAGAAGGAACGCGCACTATTTTTCGAACTCATGCAAAGGTGCACCGCCTCCGCCGCGGCTGTACCTTCATCCAGCATGGAAGCATTCGCGATCGGCAGTCCCGTCAGCCCGGCGATCATCGTCTGGAAATTCATGAGCATCTCCAGGCGTCCCTGCGCTATTTCCGGCTGGTACGGTGTATATGCCGTGTACCAACCCGGGTTTTCGTACACATTACGCTGGATAACCGCCGGCATATAAGCTCCGAAATACCCCTGACCAATAAGACTTTTCGCCGGCTTGTTGGCCGCAAGAATTTTCCTGAGTTTGCTCAGGGCATCCTGCTCCGGCAGAGGCGCGGGCAAATTCAACGGTTGCTTCAGGCGGATATCTGCGGGCACGACGGCTGCTGTCATGCTTTCAAGACTGTCGAAGCCGAGTTCCCGTAGCATAGCTTGAATCTCGGACTCAGATGGTCCGAGGTGGCGGGGGATAAAAGATTGTTGGGCGCTGATCATAACAGGTATTGTTGTTTCATCTATAAATGAAGCGCAGGAGCAGCACTCATGAAAGTCTGCTCCTGCACCTCACTTCAAAATCATCTCTTACTTGCAGAAGTCGGTGTAGGCTGCAGCATCCATAAGACCGTCCAGCTCATCCGGAGCATTGAGGCGGATCTTGCAGATCCAGCCGGCCACAAACGCATCACGGTTGACGATGGCAGGATCATTGCTCAGCTCTTCATTGACTTCCACAATCTCGCCGGACACCGGAGTGTAAATGTCGGAAGCAGCTTTCACGGACTCCACCGCGCCGATAGAATCACCAGCAGCGTAGGTGTTGCCCACCTCAGGCAGATCCACGTAGACCACATCACCCAGCTCGGACTGCGCGAAATCGGTGATGCCGAGGGTCACTACGCCGTCCACGGCGGAGCTTACCCATTCATGCTCGGCGGAATATTTAAGTTCAGCAGGTACTTTGCTCATGGCTTTTGTTTTTTGGGAGTATTTTGTAGGAAATAGAAGAAAGGTTATTTTTTCAGGAAAGGTTTCTTAATGATTACCGCTGGGACACCTTTGCCGCGCACTATAACGCGCACCTCCGTGCCGGCTTTTGCGTACTGCGTCGGCACGTAGGCCATGGCGATGCCCTTACCAAGCGTGGGGGAGAGAACTCCGCTGCAAAGTTCACCCAGTGGGGTGCCATCCGGCAGCTGAACTTCGTATCCATGGCGGGGAGGTGCACCCTTTTCGGTGTATTCGATCGCTACCAACGCTGTAGGGCGACCATTTGCTTTCTGCTCGCGCAGGGTCTGTACCCCGATAAAATCCTTCGTCAAGTCACAGCACCAGGAAAGTCCCGCTTCCAGCGGCGTCTTTTGCGGTGAGAGGTCGGAGCCGTTCAGAGAATAGCACATTTCCAAACGCAGACTGTCTCGCGCGCCAAGACCGCAGGGTTTCGCGCCGCAGGCGATCACTTTCTCAAACCATTTCACCCCGTGTGCCGCCGGGCAGAAAAACTCAAAACCATCCTCACCGGTGTAGCCCGTCCGGCAAACAATCAGCTCATCTCCCTCCGCTGTGAAGGGAAGAATCCCGTTGCGTACCGGCAGCTGCACACCTGGGCATAGTCTGGCAAATACCTCCTGACACTTCGGCCCCTGCACGGCAAGACCCACATAATCCTCGCTTTTATTTTCAAGTGTGATGTCTTCCGGTTTGTGGGCCACAAGCCACGCATAATCTTCATCGATCATCGAAGCGTTCACCACCACGAAGAATTTTTCTTCTCCCAGGCGGTAGATGATCAAATCGTCAATCACTCCACCACGATCATTGAGCATCATGGAATATTGTCCCATTCCATCCACCAGCTTGTCAATATTGTTGGTGAACATCCCGTTCAGCCATGATTGAGAACCAGCTCCAGTTACAATGAACTGTCCCATGTGGGAGATGTCAAACACGCCGCAATCTGTGCGTACGGCGTGATGCTCTGCCAAAATGCCGTCGTACTGTACCGGCATATTCCACCCTGCAAAGGGTACCATTTTTGCACCAAGCTGTACGTGCTTTCCGCACAGCGGAGTGCTTTTCATTGCTTCGTTACTCACGGCGGAGATGGTACGCTCTCACCCTTTCTCTGTCAAGCTTCGTTTCCCCTTTTCAAGAAAAAATTTAACTTTTGGCTTGACATCTCCCTCAAAGAACAGTAGAATCCCCTCGCTGTGCGCGGCGCAGCTCTAATCAAATCGCGGGATGGAGCAGCCAGGTAGCTCGTCAGGCTCATAACCTGAAGGCCGCAGGTTCAAATCCTGCTCCCGCAAGCAAAAGACAAGTATTTTGGCGTCTGTCAGAAGTTGTAAGCGACTGACAGACGTTTTTCTATCCTGGCAAGAGGTTGGAGTGTGTGGTAAAGAGGGGGCACATTTAGGGGCACATTGCGGGGGCACATAAAAAAGTACCGCAGTCCCGGATAAGCGTTTTCCTTCACTTCACGATCTGCTTTGTCCTCCCGGAAGATTAAAGAAGTGGGACTTTTTTCTTTCGGAGACAGTGTTTTTGATGACCTTCGTGGATATCATGAGTATTGGGACGAACAGTCATCACTTATTCCTTACGAGAGGAATTAAATATTTCTTGTTTGAGAGTGTTTCGATCGTTTTACCGGAGGAGAAAGAGGAAATTTTTCTGAATGCTGATGGGGAAAAATATGCGAGTGCATCAGGAGGGCTCAAGGTAGCTGACTCCCCGTGATGAAGAAGAAAAAAACCGGGCCGCTTGTGGTGAGCGGCTCGGTTTGAATATATATGTCGTATGTGAAAGACTGCTTAGTCCTGCGCGGGATCCGGAGCAGGAGGGGGTGCGCAGCACGGGCAGCCTTGGGGGGCAGGACGCCGTCCCTGGGGACCAGGAGCGCCGCAGCAGCCACCACGGCGTGGGGAGCGCATAGCGGGACCATGCCCGCGATGGCGTGGTCCGCGCCGCTCAGCAAATTCTGCCTTCATAGCAGCCTTCTCCTGGTCATCAAGTTGACCATCCTTGTTCGCATCAAACTTCTCGAGGATCTTCTTTTCGAATTCGGCCTTGCGAGCTTCAAAGGCCTCTTTCATAGCAGCCTTCTCCTGGTCATCAAGTTGACCATCCTTGTTCGCATCAAACTTTTCGAGAATTTTCTTTTCGAATTCGGCCTTGCGGGCTTCAAAGGCTTCTTTCATGGCAGCCTTTTCCTGGTCGTCGAGCTGACCGTCCTTGTTTGCATCAAACTTGGCAAGAATGTGCTTGAAGTGCGGTTTGTGGCAGGGGCAGGGCTGCGCAGGCTGGGGGGCCGGCGCTGCTTCCTGTGCCATGAGCGGCATAGCAGCAGCCATCAGTGTGAGTAGGAGTGATTTCATGTTGATCTAGGTTTTGGTGATTGAGAGGGGGAAGACACACTTCCCCTCCACAGGGAGGGACGAAAACTTCTCCTCATTTTCTACAAGTGGTTAGAATTTTTTTGCTACGAACGAGGAATTCCCTTTTGTTCAAGGAGAGAGAGAATAGCTTCAGCTGCCTGGGCTGCAGCGCCCCCTCGTCTTGAGAGGGAGGAAACAGCAGCTTGCACATTACGCAGGGTTTCTTTGCGTTGTTCAGGAAGCATGAGCTTTTCGAGTTCCTGCATGCAGCGCTGTGGGGAAAAATCGTGCTGGATAAGCTCCGTGGTTACCGGTGCATCGGCCAAAATATTCACCATACCGATGAAACGAATAGTGAGCAGCAGACGACCGAGTATATACGTTCCCCACGCTACTTTGTAGACGAGAATAAAGGGTAGGTCATGCAAGGCCGCCTCGAGCGTGGCTGTGCCGGAGGTAACCAACGCCACTGTGGCGCGATCCATGAGCTCGTGGTAAGTACCGACGCCGATGGGCGGGAGATCAGCATCACGGAAACCTTCATGTGCTGCGATTTTGCGCATCTGAAGTTCCAGCCGCGGGTTACTGGCAGAGACTTCAAAATGCCATTCAGGGTGTTTCTCCTTCGCTCTGCGGATGAGCTGCAGGAAAACCGGGAAATGTTTTTCTATCTCGCGAGAGCGAGAACCGGGGAAGAGACCGATAAGATTCTCCTCCCGTTTGTCGCTCTGTTTAGTGGCGGCGATATCATCTGCCAGCGGATGCCCTACAAATTCCGTGCGCAGTCCGGCATTTTCGAAATGAATCTTCTCAAAGGGGAAGGTGCAGAGCATGAGATCCAAATCACGTGCAAGCTTTGGTAAGCGTCCCTTGTGCCAGGCCCAGACCATCGGGGCAATAAACCACGCGATTTTAGTGTCAGGGCAGCGTTTGTGCACACGTTCGGCGAGTCGCTGATTGAAGCCGGGGTAGTCAATAAGAATAAGTAGAGCCGGTTTATCCTCTGCGATCCGCCTTTCCATAGCCTTAAGTTCGCGCAGGAAGAACCGGGCATGGCGTAGCACCTCTACTACGCCAATGACCGCGGCTTGTTCCGCCCAGTCGCGCACCCCCTCTGCCACGGCGTGCATCTCGCTGCCTCCCAGTCCGTAGAACTCAGTATCCGGACGCCGAGCAAGCAACTCCTTCATAAGCAGCGCCCCCTGTTTGTCGCCACTTTTTTCCCCAGCTATGACGTAGATCTTCATGGTATTGGGTACCGGGGAGCAAAGAGAGGGAAGGACGAATCTATTTTTCAGGCGGCGTCTCGCACTTGGCGTTCGCTTCCAGCTTAACGCGCAGCTTCTCCGGCAGCTTGATCTGAATGTGGATGTCGCGCAGCTGATTCTGTTCTGCCGGAGCGGGAGAATCGCTCATAAGATCCGCTCCGCGGTTGTTCTTCGGAAAGGCTATAACTTCGCGGATCGAGGAGCAGTTACCCAGCAGCATCACCACACGGTCCAGTCCCAGCGCGAGACCGCCATGCGGCGGAGCTCCAAAGGAGAAAGCAGAGAGCAGGTGTCCGAACTGCTCTTGGATGGTTGCTTCATCCAATCCAAGGGCGCGGAAGGTAGCATCCTGCAGGTCACGTTCGTGGATACGGATAGAACCACCTCCTAATTCGTTGCCGTTGAGGATAATGTCGTATGCTTCAGCACATAAATCCGTGGAGATTTCCCCGCGCAGAACCTTCTCCACATCCTCCGGAACCGGACGTGTGAAGGGATGGTGGATGGCACAGAAACGCTGTGTTTCCGCGTCCCAGCCAAAGAGCGGGAAACGCGTGACCCAGAAGAGATCTACGTCCGTGTTGTCTTTGAGCAGCTCCATGTACTCTGCGCACTCCAAGCGCACGCGACCAAGTATGGTGCAACTCTGTTCCCACGGACCTGCGGCGAAGAAAATACAGTCACCGTCTTCAATGTTGAGGCGCTCTTTCAACGCGCTGATTTCGGCATCTGAGAGACGCTTCGTGATGGGGCTCTTCCAGCCGTCGCGGTCGTTCACATCCCGCACTTTGATGTAGGCAAGCCCTTTGGCCCCGGCTTCCACCGCCGTTTGCGTGAGGGAGTCCACCTGACCCACAGAGGGTGAAAATGCTTTGGCATTAATGGCTTTCACCACGCCGCCCTCGGCAATTGCGGAGGCGAACACACGGAAGTCACTCTTAGCAAAAATATCCGAGCAGTCAGTAAGCTTCATGCCGAAGCGACGATCCGGTTTGTCAGAGCCAAATTGATTCATGGCATCATGCCACGTGACTCGAGGGAAGGGGATGGAGATTTCTCGCCCGATGGCTTCGCGGAAGACGCGCTGAAGCATTTCTTCCACCCATCCGTATATATTCTCCGGGGTGATGAAAGAAGCCTCGATATCAATTTGTGTGAACTCCGGTTGGCGGTCGGCCCGGAGGTCTTCGTCGCGGAAGCAACGAGCCACTTGGAAATATTTCTCCAACCCCGCCACCATGAGTAGTTGCTTGTACTGCTGCGGAGCTTGTGGCAGCGCGTAAAATGTACCGGGGCTCAGGCGGCTTGGCACGAGGAAGTCGCGCGCCCCCTCCGGCGTACTTTTGGAAAGGATAGGGGTCTCAATTTCCAGGAAACCCTGCTCATCAAGGTAATCACGCGTCGTTTTGGTAATGCGGTGGCGCAGCATTATATTGCGCTGCATTTCCGGGCGTCGCAGATCCAGGAAACGGTACTTGAGGCGAAGATCTTCGTTTGCCACGTGGCGATCCAGTTGGAAAGGAAGCACTGCTGCGCGGTTCAACACCTTCATTCCATCCGCCTCTACCTCAATTTCTCCGGTTGCTAAATCCGGGTTAGTGGCATCTACCTCATCCGTCTTCAAACGCCCCACGACTTTGCCCTCCACACAGATGACGCTTTCCACGCGCAATATTTCCGCCTGTTTTACCAGCTCCGGATCCACTTCCGGGTGGAAGACGACCTGGGTCTTGCCCTCGCGATCCCGCAGATCGATGAAGATCACGCCGCCGTGATCACGCACAGTATCGACCCAGCCGACGAGCGAGACGCGCTCACCGATGTGGGATGGACGAAGTTGATTGCAGGTGTGAGTTCTGTACGCGTTCATGGTAAAATATGTGCGCGCAAGTTTAGCGCAGTGGTGCAAAAAGTCAAGAAGAAGTGCTCTGCTTCTGTGCGTCATTAAGAGGAAGGGCGTCAATAGAGCCGTCGGCAAATTGAATTCGGAGCCGTGTTGTAGCATCCGTCGCACGTTTGATGAGGGTGCCTCTCTCGCTGTACACGAGGGTAAAGCCTCGCTGGAGAGCATGATGCGGACTTGCGGCGAGCAAGCGTTGTTCCTGCAGGTCGAGAGCGCTACGTTGACGATTCAGAACAATATTGAGTTGCATCGCGATTTTCTGCCGTATCGCAGCTAGCTGTTCTTGCCCTCGCTCCACGATGGCAAGTAAGCGAGGAATGTTAATGCGGGAGTGGTAGAGATCCAGCGTATGCAAAGCATGGGTAAGTCGTCGTTTTGTGCTGTCGATGAGTTCTTCCTGGAACATATCGATGCGCTGGACGTGCGGTGCCAGCAGATCGAGAGGATGACGCAGGGCGCCGCTCTCCAGCACGCGCAGTTCGAGATGAGCCTTCTCGAGTCTTCGACGCACAGTATGCCGCAGACGGGTTTCAGTCTCGCACAGCATGGCATGCAGAGCAGAGGCATCCGGAGTGGTTAGCTCAATGGCCGCAGTGGGGGTCGGAGCTCGGAGATCTGCCACGAAATCAGCGATGGTGAAGTCCGTTTCATGGCCGACAGCAGAGACGACAGGCACACTGCAGGCGGCAATGGCGCGAGCGAGGATTTCCTGGTTGAAACAGTTGAGGTCTTCCTGCGATCCGCCGCCGCGTGCGATAATGATGTATTCCACCGCTGGCAGCCCATGCTTTTCTGGTTCACTCCATCGGCGCAGCGCGTCTGCCAGTTTCAGCTCCGCGCCTTTCCCCTGCACCGGAACCGGCAGCAGGTACGCGCGAATCCACGGTGCGCGTTGCTCCAGCCTGTGTCGCATATCCTGAATTACCGCTCCTGTGGCGGAGGTTACCAATCCCACCGTCCGAGGGTAGCGGGGCAACTTGCGTTTACGTTCTTGGGCAAAGAGACCTTCAGCTCGGAGTTTCTCCTTCAGCGCTTCAAATTGTTGCTGGAGGGAACCTACCCCAGCTTCCCTCACGTGTGAGACAATAAACTGCAGCGAACCGCGCCCTTCCCAAACGGTCGGAGTGCCTGTGAGTTGTACCAGCATTCCCTCCTTCAAATGTGCGGTAAACAGGCCTGCTCGGAAACGGTAGACCACGCAGGAGAGCTGAGCACTCGAATCTTTGAGTGTAAAATAGATATGTCCACTGCTTGGTTGTCGACAGCCACTTACTTCTCCGACCACTCTGCAGGTGCCGACGGCTCCTTCCACGGTATTTTTGAGAAAGCTGAGCAAATTGCTTACACTCCAAGCTTCTTCGCTTTCTGTCATGGCTGCTCGTTCTCTGTGTTTTCAGGATAAAGGGTGCGGTTTGGGTCCATCCACGCCGCATCATATCCCTTTGCGTACGAAAATAACTCCCGGTGCAGGTAAGGGTGAAACTCTTCTGCCCTTTCCGGAGAGATTTTCTTTCGCACTGCCTCGTTCAATACCCGCATTATTTTCTGCATCATTCCAAATGTCAGTTTCCTTCCATTGCGTGCACGTTGCACTTGCTTATGCGTTAACTGTTCCGAAGCTCCCCCAACCAGCACCATGTCGTGGTTGCTCAAACCCCATCTGCGCATGATGTCATCTAATCGCTGGGTGCCATATTCTCGCTTCGTTTGGTCTTTTTCAGCCATCTTTCTTCTTGCCCCCTTTCGAATAATGTTGTTCCGGAATATGTCGAACGTGTCAATAGCCAGGGATATGCCGCACTTTGAATCCACTGCATCCACGTGACTTCGTGTACCAACGCGGTCCAACTCCCCTTCCGCTGCCCGTTGTATCAAATCTGGCACCCGCGATAATCAAGAAGACGTGACCTGGCTTTGTGTATACTGTAAGCCATTTCCCATAACCCGGTCTGCCCCAACGCAAGAAATCTCCGGAGGTGGGATGAGTTCCGGCACGCAGCATACCAGCTTCGCGCAGCACGAAAGCAACGGATCCAGAGCAATCATAGGCAGAGTCAAGGTGTCTGCCGTGCCCACCACCACGGCGGTAGGGTTTACCGACGATCTTGTTGGCAGCAGCGATGGCGCGCTTGATGCGCGGCGGCGCATGGGAAGGAGCGATGGCTCTGCCATACACAAGTTTGACGGTGTAGCCCTTACGGTATACGTAATTCGGCGTGTAGCGCATCTCCTGCTGCTGGCATCCCTGCAGAAGGAGAAATCCAAAAAGTAAGAGAAGAAAACGATACACGCCAGCACCATTCTAACAGAACGTGTTATTCGGGGCAAGGGTAAACGCAGGAAAATGCGTTTGCTGTGTCGTAACTTTCTTGTCTTCACCCTTTAGTCGTGTTATAGGAGGAGCATGCGGTTTATATTAACCATGATTTTGCTGAGTGTCGGATTACTGGCAGCACAGGAGTGTGGGGATGGTGTCTGCAGAGTGGAGGAGAGCGTGGATGTCTTATGTCCTGTGGGAGAGGAAAAGGTGCAGCCAGTGCGGCAGGCGCCCAGACTTGATACCCTGCAGGGAAAGACGATTGCCTTGGTGGGTGGTAGCTTTATGGCACGTGTGACACATCCGGAACTTAAGCGACTGATCCTGGCAAAATATCCGCAGGCGCACGTGATAATGCTTGGTGAAATCGGAAGCGCCGGACCCTGGCCTGCATCGGGGGTGAAACGCCGGCAAAAGGAGGAGTTCATGGCGGCACTGCGCGAGAAGCACGTGGATGCCGTGGTGTCCGGTAATGGCGGATGTGGTCTCTGTACACCCAGGGAGATGGGCTCCTGTATCGCGGCGGAACATGCCGGACTCCCATCGGTAATGATTGCCGCTCCGGGATTTGTAGCTCAGGCAAAATCAACGGCACGGGCGGCGGGGGTGCGCGTTGCCCGAGTGGCGGTGTATCCCGGTGCATTTGCATCCGATACAGAGCAGCAGCTTATCGAGAACACCCGCAAGGTGCTCTGGCCGCAGATTGAGAAGGCTCTCACCACTCCTTTTACCGAGGCTGAAAAAGCCGAAGTTACACAGAATACCGGTGCCGTGCAGAAAGGAATTGTATTTTCCGGCTCCGTTGCCGAGGTGAATCGCCATTTTACCTCCATGGGCTGGACGGATGGACTGCCCATTCTGCCGCCCACACCACAAGCCGTGGCGGAATTCTTGCGCTTCAGCGATGCGGAACCCGGCGCTCCCGTCGCCGTAGTGCCTCCGTCGCAGCGCGTCGTTACGGTGCAACAGGTAGCCGTGAACGGCGTGATGGCGGGGTGTCCGCCGGAATTCATGCCGGTTCTTGTGGCACTCACGCAAGCGCTCTGCGATGGGGATTTCCGGCGCACGCTTTCCAGTACGCACGCGTGGAACCCCTATTGCTGGCTGGGAGGTCCCATTTCTCGTCAGCTTGCGCTCGATCATGCCCAGGGGGAGATTTCTGCGCAACGTAACGCAGTGTTAGGTCGTTTCATGAACCTTGCGCTCATTAATTTCGGCGGTTATGAGGTGAAGAAAAATCGTATGGGCACCTTTGGTTATCTAATGCCATGGTGCCTCGCTGAGGATGAGGAGGCAACTTTGCGCCTCGGTTGGCGTACGCACCAAATGCAGTGCGGCTTTGCGGTGAACGACAATACTCTCACCGTCGCCTCTGCTCTCTGCTGGGGCAATAATCTCTCGCCCGCTACAACGGATGCGCAGAAGATCGTGGAACTCCTTGCATGGGAAGCCACTCAGAAGCAACAGTTTGCTCTCGGTAGCGGGATGCCGTTTGTGTATCGCGTTTTTCTTATCACAGAGCCCGTGGCGCAGGATCTTATGCACGGTGGATTTCTCAGTAAAGAAAAGCTGGAGGAGGCGATTGTCCGGTTGGCACGTGTGCCCCTGCAGGAGCGTGCTTTTGCCAATTATTATGCCAACCCGGGCAGTTCGTTCAATCCTTCCTCCTACCCTTTCCATCGGCATGTCGCCCGTATTTCTCACAATGAGAACGCTCAGGACACCCCAACGCCTCCCTGGCTGGTGTGGACCAGGCAGCAATCTATCTGCACTGTACCCGCCATGCAGCAGGGAAAGACTGCCATTCTTGTTACCGGCGACGCAAACCGCAATAAAGCAATGTGTCTGCCGGGCGGTGCGTGGGCAGTACGGCGCATCGTTCTGCCGCGGGCATGGGATTCGCTCATGGAACAAAGAGGTTACGCTCCTCTCAGATCATTTTATGTCAACGCCTCCCCAGGAACATCCTCTGATACGAAGACAGGGGTTCATAGCAGGCAAAACAGACCCTCGACCGATGAATCTGACGCACCGGTGAATTCACCGTTCCCTATGCGGTTTTTTAACGGTCTGCGTCGCCGGTTCAATCACCGGTGAAATAAGTACGCCCTCAGACATTGCGCCTCGCAGTTCCGCTAAGCGAAGAATGACGCCTTCTATGATGTTGGCCGGGCAGGAAGCGCCGGCCGTAAGACCGATTCTCCAGGTACGTGAAAAATCGCGTGCAACATCCTGCAGGGGGATATCTTCCTCTGTTCGGGTGTCGATATTGAATCCTCGCACGTGTAGCAGATCAGGTAAGCAGGCGGAGTCTCGGACGAAGTAAGTGGGGAGTTGTCGAGCTGCGATCTGCGCGAGATGGGAGGTGTTTGAGCTGTTGTAGCCGCCAATAATGAAGACGCAGTCCGGTTTTTCTTCCAGGAGATCAAGCAGCGCTTGCTGGCGATCTTGCGTGGCACCGCAGATGGTATCAAATGCGTGGAAACGTTCTGTCGATCCATCTCTCTGCTGCACAGCATCGCGGAGCATCTGCTGAAAGCGTGTGGTTTCTCCCTTTAGCATGGTAGTTTGGTTTGCCATGCCAATTTCCAGCAAGTCCGCGTCCGGATCGAATTCCGGTGAGTAGCAACCTGCAAAATGCGTGAGGAATGTTTCTCTGTCTCCGCCGTGTACGATGTAGTTCGCGACGATGCGGGCGTCTTCCTCGTTGTAAATGATGAGGAAACGTCCCTTTCCATCTTCTCCGCGGGAGTGGGATGCCGTGGCCATGCTCTCCTCGTGGCGAGATTTTCCATGGATGATGCTGGTGATGCCGCGCCGCGCGTACGAGCGAACGCGCTGCCACACCTTAATCACGTTTCCGCAGGTGCTGTCAACAAGCTGTACGCCTCGCTCTTCCAGAAGTTTCCGCAGTTTGACAGAAACTCCGAATGCCGGGATAATGACCACATCCTGTGCGCCAAGGTGCTCGTAGCCTTCTCCATTGATGTTCCATGGAAGGTGCAGCAGTCCGAGAGCCTCAAGTCGGGCATTGACTTCAGGGTTGTGGATGATTTCACCGATAAGCCAAATGCGCTTTCCCTTCATCACGTGGCAGGCAGCGTACGCGATTTCAATCGCACGTTGCACACCGTCACAAAATCCAAATGCCTTCGCCAACCTGATTTCTAATCCAGGAAGTTGCAGCACATTCCCCCCCGCACGTATGCCTTCAATGAGGTCGCTGCGGTAACGCTGTACTTCTTCGCGTACCTGCGGCATCACCTCTTTGCGCCGCACATTGATGGGCCTTTTTTCACTCACGCGCCCATCATAACATAAGGTTTTTCACTTGGGAAGAACGAAACAAGTTCAAGTGGCGCCCATTTTTCACGCCTTTTCTGACTTAGTCTCGGATGCACACCTCGGTTCCGTGGGGGAGGGTGCGGAAGAGATCCATGCAGGCGGCGCGAGTGATGCGAATACAACCGTGGGAAGCCGGAACGCGAAAAACGTCACCGACATGCATTCCGATGCCGTCACCGGTGAGACGCATGAAGTAAGGCATATCGCAGTGGTAGAGATTGGATCTGTGGTCGCGATCTTTCTGTGTGATGTGGAAGATGCCAGTGGGGGTGTGGTGTTTCCCCGAGCCGGTGCAGACCGGGAAGTCCATGGCTACGGCTCCGTTGACGAAGCACTGACCGCGCTGGTTGCCAAGTTCAATGACCACGCTCTTTTGACCGTCGCTGTTCAGCAAGGTGTCATCCCGCCACGTGGAAAAGGTGGTGCGATAATCAATGCTGTTACGGAAAGATGCGTAATCGCCCGGTACGACGTCTTCTCCACCCGGGGGAATACCGTTACGTGCGGCCTCCGAGACGCGCACAATTCGTGGCGGAGAAGAAGGACGACCGTACTGAGGGGCGTAGGCAGGATAAATGGCCGCCCGATTTTGCATTTGTTGGTCACTGATGCACGAATTCAGTGACATCGCAAAGAATCCGCAAATGGCGACTAATTGTAACAGACACCGCGCACCGGAGGAGGTCTTGTGGCGCTCCCCCAGTGCATGATGCCTGTGCTCGATGTCCGGTTTCTCTGTATCAAACCTGCGCATCGTCAGTCTGGGCGTGAGCTGCACAGTTGCAAGCTTTTTCCCTGGCTTCATCTCTCATGTGATTCCAAGTGTCCTTCGCTCGCTGCCCCATTTCGCGCCCCTTTTCCATGGCTTTGCTACGCCATTCTTTCACGCAGGAACATTGCGACAGCGAACGCATGGCAGAGCAGGCTGCGATGCCGAATATGAAGTAAAGCAGATTCGTTTTCATACACCCCACACCTTAGCTCTAACATTGCCTTCGTGCAATTTTCTTCACTAACGTGCGTAAACAGGCGGCAACAACTCATCCGAGGTTACTTCTCCGGCCACCCCACCGTCTGGTGAATGATGGCTCTTTCCCCGTCGGTCAGCCCCAGCTCTTCTGTGAGCGCTTTGTCGTCAATAAGTCCTCGCACGACCGTTGCCAGACCCTTTGCGGTAGCGTACAGGTAGACATTCTGGTAAGCGGAGCCCACGTGGCATTTTCCCCAGGCGTCATCCTTTGCTACAAAGAGCAGGTGAACCGGTGCATCGTTGACAAAAGGCTGCGTGGCTGTGAGCGGAATGAGGTTTTTATCGTTCACTTTCTCCAGAGTATTCTCTGCCGACTTGTAGATCCAAGTCCCCGTTGTAGTGAGCAGGTAGAGCTTCATGTTCATCTGGTTCCTGGCCGTGGGTATCGTCCGCTTGCCGGAGGCGCTCTTCCCCCATGCTACCCAGAGAATCTCACTGAGCGTTTGATCATCCACCTTCTTAGTTTTGTCGTAAAGACGTCCTGAAACTCGCTTGTTGATGGCATCCATCAGAGGCATGCCACCCGTGATTACCGGTGCAGGCAACTGTCTTACTTCTGCGGCGCATAAAAGGCTTCCGGCGCACATGGCGCTGAGCCCCATTGTAATGAGGATTTTGTATTTCATACTCTTCATTATTTAGCAGAGTATTCCGATAAAGCAAGAGGAAAATTCCCAAAGGTTAACTGTGACGTATCTCACTCTTGCCAAGGGAAAGAACATGGTGTATGCTGTGTGGCGCAATGACATCGGCAGAAATCCGGCAGAGTTTTTTAGATTTTTTCCGTGAGAAGCAACATACCATAGTGCCTTCTGCGTCGCTGATGCCGCAGAGCCCGGGGTTACTTTTCACAAACGCGGGGATGAATCAATTCGTGCCGTATTTTCTGGGGGTATGGACCCCGCCATGGCGACCGGCGCGTGCCACGGATACGCAGAAGTGCATTCGTGCCGGCGGCAAGCACAATGATCTCGAGGATGTGGGGCAGGATTCTTACCACCACACCTTTTTCGAGATGTTGGGCAACTGGTCATTTGGCGATTACTTCAAGAAGGAGGCAATTAGGTGGGCCTGGGAACTTATTGTGGAGCGTTGGGGGTTCCCTGTGCAGCGTCTTTATGCTACGGTGTATGCTCCCGGGGAGGGAGATCCCGGTGAATTCGACCAGGAGGCGTATGATGCCTGGGCGGCGCTCTTTGCGAGCAAGGGAATGGATCCGAAGGTGCATGTGGTGAATGGCAATGCGCACGACAACTTCTGGATGATGGGAGAGACGGGGCCCTGCGGGCCTTGCTCGGAGTTGCATGTGGATCTCACGCCGGAGGGGGACACTGAGGGAACACTGGTGAACGCCGGCAGTGACAAATGCATTGAGATATGGAACCTCGTGTTCATCCAGTACAACGCGGAGAAGGACGGGAGCTTCCGGAACCTTCCGGCGCGCCACGTGGATACCGGTATGGGTTTTGAGCGTGCTTGCGCCATGATGCAGTGCACCAAAAACTTCACCGACTTTTCGCAACGCGTTTCCAACTACAGCACCGATGTTTTTGCCCCTATCTTCTCCAAATTAGAGCAAATCTGCGGTCTGCGTTATGCCGATCTTTATCCCGAGGATGCTCTGCCGGAACGGCGGGAAGCCCTGCAGCAGAGTGTTGCCTTCCGCGTGATAGCCGACCACATACGCACGCTTTCTTTCTCCATTGCCGATGGCATTCTGCCGGGCAACAACGGACGCAACTACGTGCTGCGCCGCATCCTTCGTCGCGCTGTACGCTATGGGCGCTCGCTTGGACTCACCCAGCCGTTCCTTTCGCAACTGGTGGACACACTGCAGGAGCAAATGGGGGACGTGTTTCCGGAGCTTCGAGAGCGTGCTGCTACCATCAAGGAAGTGTTGCTGCGGGAGGAAACAGGATTTAACGAGACACTGGATCGCGGGTTGTATCTCTTCGACAAAGAAGTCGCGGCAGCAGGAAGCATCTCCGGCGATTTCGCTTTCAAGCTGTATGACACGTACGGTTTCCCGATTGATCTCACGGAACTTATGGCGCGCGAGCGCGGTATCACCGTGGATTCTGTCCGCTTTGAGGAACTCATGGAAGAACAGCGACAACGCGCCAAAGCTGCCCGCAAGAAACAAATCGTGCGTGCGCTGGACATTCACACTGATCAACGCACGCAGTTTGTCGGTTACGAGCAGGATGCTTGTGAGGCCACAGTGATTGAACTGCACGAGCAGGACGGTCTTTTCTTTGTGATCACGGATCAGACTCCTTTTTATGCTGAGATGGGTGGACAGGTGAGTGACGCAGGCACTCTTGAGTGTTCCGGGGAAAGCTGCCCGGTACTCGGCGTGCAGCAGGTGGGACAAGCTCGTGCGCATCTCATTTCCGTCGCGGATGGAGTCAAGCCTGCCGTGGGGGCGAAGGTGCGACTCGCTGTGGATACCGAACGGCGGCGTGCTGTTGAAGCCCACCATAGCGCTACACATTTGCTGCATCGCGCTCTGCGCACGGTGGTGAGCGAGGATGTTGCTCAGCAGGGGTCGCTTGTAGAAGCTGATCGCCTGCGTTTCGATGTGAACAGCTCACCCATCTCCAAGGACCAACTGCGCCGAGTGGAAGAACTCGTGAACGATTGGGTAGCGCAGGACCTGCCTGTGTCTGCTGCCGAACACGCGATGAACGAAATCCGTCAACACAAGGAAGTCTGCCAATTCTTCGGTGATAAGTACGGCGACACTGTACGATTGGTCCAAATGGGCGGTGAAGATGGGAAGTTCGACGGCGTGTCCATGGAACTCTGCGGTGGTACCCACGTGCGCCACACCGGAGCGATTGGCTTTTTCAAGATCCGCAGCGAGGGCGCCATAGCGAGCGGGGTACGCCGTATTGAGGCTTCCTGCGGCGGCGCCGGTTATGCTGCCGTACGCGAGATGATCGAGCGCCATTTGCCGGAGTGCAAGGAAGCGCTTGAGAAAGTCACCTCGGTCAATGCGAAGTTAGCCGAGCTCGGACAGGACACGGTGCCCGTGCCCACGAATGATGATCAACCCGGCGTGAAGGCGCTCCAAGCAAAGGATATAAGGACGGTGAATACTCTGCTTGATCAATTCTTTGGCTATGTCGCCGTGCTCAAGGAAGCGGCTCAGGAGGCAGATAAACGCTTGAAAAAGGCGAAGACCGCTGCGGCCTCGCGAGAGGCAGATGCCCTACTTGCCGAGCAACTCACCGGATCGCGCCTTGTACTCTCTGCAGAGGGTGGAGCAGATCTGCTCACCGAACTTTTCAACGGTTTGCGTAAACGGCAATTTACCGGAGCCGCTTTCCTCGTTGTCTGTGATAAGGGGAGTCTTCAACTCGGGGCGTATTGCGGGGAGGAAGCTCAAGCTGCCGGACTTTCAGCCGGAGAGCTCATTCGTTCCCTTGCACCCATCGTTTCGGGTAAAGGTGGGGGCAAGTCTGATATGGCACGTGGATCCGGCAACAAGGTTGAAGCTAAGGATCAACTTCTTGCTGCTGCTCGCTCCGCTCTGATTCTTTGAATATCTTTACCCCTACACCACCCGTCATGAGTGATAACTCCACACTCCCTCAATACCCGGATGAGCCGAAGATTCCCATTTTGCCGAATATGCTTACGGCTGGGAATTTGCTTTGCGGCTTTTTCTCGATTTTGACGATCTTCAAGGGTATGCAGTTTGACTCAGGCACCCCGGAGGCTTTCGAATACTACCGTCAGGCGACATACCTGATATTCGCGGCGTGTGCCTTTGACCTGCTGGATGGACGTGTGGCACGCCTCTGCCGGGCGGATGGCCCGTTCGGTCGAGAGTTTGATTCGATAGCAGATGTGGTGTCTTTCGGTATCGCTCCTGCGATGCTGTTGGCACGAGCCGTTCTTTTTCAATTGCCTGTGCCGTATTTGGGAGACGGCATCGCCGTACTTTATCTACTGTGCGCGGCGTTGCGGCTCGCACGCTTCAACTGCATGGCCGCCGCTCCCCGCAAGCCGAACCAGAGTTCGGATTTCGTCGGTTTGCCTGTGCCGATGGCAGCCGGTGCTGTGGTGAGCGCTATGTACCTTGTCATTGACATCACGACGAACCGCAATCTCGTCATTGCTCAGCCCTGGCAGTACACAATGGCGGTAGCAATGGCGATTGTGGCATTGCTGATGATGAGTCGTGTCATTTACCCCAGCTTCAAGCATATCACGTTCCGTAAACGTGGTACCATCACAGCCATCTTGCTTGCGGTGATAGCGGTGGGTGCTCTGGTGTGCTTCCCGTGGATTGCACCGGCGCTTTTTTTCCTCTGCTATCTGCTCTACGGTCTTATCCTGCGTCCGTTCCTTACTCGTAAGATGCGCCGTGCTCTGGAAGTACACGACGAAGAGGATGACGAGGAGACGACGGATGATTCGGATCAGATTTGATTTCTTTAGGTTTCCTTCATTGCCCCGGGGCGCATCTGCCGGACCGTTTCCTGCGATAATAAAATGCCAAGCAAGAGAATCGAATGGATTGATTTTTGCCGCATTTTTACGGCTTTCTGCGTGATTGTGCGCCACTGCGATCGACCGTACGGATACTTTCCTTACGTTGCAGATCTTTTCAATTATCGGAGTCTGATCTTTTTTTTCTTCCTGATGGCCGGGTATTTCACGCACGCGGTGAGAGCCGGGCAGTGGGTGGACTGGGTTCGTACGAAGCGGTTACTGGTGCCGTATGTGTTTTGGACGCTGATCTCACTTGTACTTCTGCATCCGTTGATGCATTGGAATGAATTAACTGTCGGAGACTGGAGTTGGCTCACGTGGCAGCTTCCTCTTCAGGAGATGGGTCTGCTGCACTGGTGCTACTGGGATATTTCGAACGTGCCGCTCTGGTATCTGCGTACGTTGATCATCATTTCTTTCTTTGCTCCAACAATCCAGCGTTTGCCAGGCAAGGCGATGTTCATGCTTATTCTCTTCTGCTTTGCCGCTTCGGATGTTCTTTGCTGGGCCGATGCCGAAGCCGCTTCAAGTCGGAGGATGAGCGGGGTGACATGGCTGCCCTTCCGACTTTACGAGAGCGTGCTTGCCGTTGGTTTTTTTTCTGCCGGGCTGCTCATCCGACGCTATGCGGATGGCGATAGGCTCACCAAGGTCGTAAGTTCGCACGCATGGATCGCGCCGGCGTGTTCGCTTATCTTGCTGCCCGGAGTATTGTTCTGGGGATTTTATCCGCCGGTGCAGAGCAGTGCGCTCGTGTTGCTGGGTGTAGCGACCACCCTGAGTATAGGAGCTCTTCTGTCCAAATACTTTCCACGCGTATGCCATTTCGTGGCGCAATGGGGACCTGCTGCGTTCTTTGTGTACGTCACCCATTTTATCCTACTACACTGGCTGCGACTTTTGCTTACCGGGGATTACAGTGGGCATTTCACCCTATTGCAAACGCATCTTGCGCCGTGGGTCATTCTCGTGGTCTGCCTTGTCCTCTACAAGCTATTCGTCCGGCTTTTCCCCGGTTTTATGCGTGTGGTTGCACTGGCGCCGGCGGGAGTTGTGAGCCGCGGCAGCACTCAATGAGAGTAATCAAACTCAGCAGCAGCCCGATTTGCCCCAGGGGAGAGACGGGAATGAAAGTGAGGAGCGGTGGAAGAGTCCACCATAGACTGGCTCCGGCGTCGCGCAGGCGACGAACAGTGATTGCGAGGGTGGGTAGGGCGATGATGAGCGCCCAGGCTCCCGCAACGACGAGGCTCCACATAGCGACTGGGCTGGTTGTCCATGGTTCAGAGAAGTAGCATTCAGCCATGCGCCAGATTATATCGCGCAGATTCTCTGTTGCTCCCGGCAGTGTGTGGATGGGGTCGGTAATGACTCTTACGGCAAAGTCCAAGTACTCTGCCTGCTCGTTGACGTATACCCAGAACTGCACGAGCGCATAAAATGCCGGTAAAAGGAGGATGACCATGATTGCCTGGGTGATGCCGACAAATTCCCAAAACGCGGCACGTGTACTGCGTCCGGTGAATTTGGCATAGCTTCGGAATCCCTCTGCGAGGTATTTCATGCTGTTGGGGTTGAGTTTTTTGGCTTATGTGGAACGAGGATGGTGCGGCTGTTTTTTCCCAGGGAGCGGGCGCGTTTGCGAGCTTGTTGCTGAAGGTACTCCTGCATCCGGAAAGGAAGTTCATTCGGATCGGGAGCGACAGGCCTGGACGAACCATCCGGCAGGATGATGGAGGCTTGCACATTATCGCGCATGCAAGCATGCAGGATTTCCACTGCACGGTGTGCCAGACGTTTGTTTTCAATAGGTGCAATTAATTCCACCCGTCGATCAAGGTTGCGACTCATCCAATCTGCGCTGGTGATGAACACGAGTTCATCACCCCCATTGTGGAAGCATAGGATGCGGGCATGCTCCAGGTAGCGATCCACAATGCTGACGATACGCGTGTGGCGGCGACCTTCCTCTGTGGAGGGTACCCAGCAGCAGATGCCGCGTATGTTGAGCTGAAGCTCTACACCGGCGCAGGATGCTTCTTCCAGAGCTTTCATCATGTCCGGGTCGTTGAGCGAATTCATCTTTGCGAGGATACGTGCAGTTTCACCTCTGCATGCACGCTGTGTCTCCGCGCGCACGAGTTCCAGCAGACGCTCCTTCATAAGGGCCGGAGATGGATATAGCTTGCGGAATCTCCGCATTTGCGTGAGACCGGTGACGCAATTGAAAAACTGCGAAATGTCCGCTCCCATGGCTTCCTCGCAGGTGAGCAAGGAGAGATCTCCGTACACACGGGCGGTGCTTTCATTGTAATTGCCGGTGCCGATGTGGCAGTATCGCTTCAGGACGCCATTTTCCCGTCGTACGATGAGCATGGCTTTCGCATGGGTTTTGAATCCCTTCACCCCGTAGATGACCTGCACGCCGGCGCGTTGCAATTGTTCTGCCTGGGCAAGATTGTGTCCTTCATCGAAGCGAGCCTTGAGCTCCACGAGGGCGGTGACCTGTTTGCCGCGTTCAGCGGCGCGGCATAGGGCTGTAATAAAGCGGGAGTTATTTGCCGTGCGGTAGAGCAGCTGCTTGATGGCGAGTACATCCGGATCTTCCGCAGCTTCCTCTGCAAGTCTTACAACAGGCTCATAGCTCTCAAACGGTGTGTTGATGAGAATATCTCCGCGCGAGATGTTGTCAAACATGCTCAGCGAGGGATCGACGTCCGCAGGAGGATTCGGTTCCCATGGCACAACCTTGAGACGCTCATGTCCGGGCTCTTCTGCCATGCGGCCAAAATCCGCAAGACGCAGATAGCCGGGTAGGCGGTAGATCGTCTGTTCTTCCGCTCCGATCTTCTGCGCGAGCTTCAGTGCGAAGGCGTCATCTACTCCTTCCGGTAGTTCCATGCGCACGCAATCAGAGAATTTGCGTGCCACGAGCACTTTGCTCATTTCCCATGCAAAGTCCACCCCTTCCTCCTCTTGCACAGCGACGTCTCCGTTGCGTGTAACTCGTAGAGGGGTACAGTGGAGAATGCGTTCACCTTCAAAAAGCATGCCGATGAAATGTGCCGCGAGATCCTCGAGCAGCACATAGCCATCTTCCTCCAAACAGGCAGCATGGACGCGTCGCGGCAGCACTTCCGGCAGAGCCACGACTGCAAGTCGACTCTTGTCTGCTTCCTGTCCTGCCAACTCCACTCCGAGCGCCAGACTGAGGTTCGGCAAGGTGATGGCCCGCTCTTCTTCTAACGCCAGAGGGGTGAGAAGAGGCGCCACCTGCTGCATAAATAGCGTCCCCAGCGAGCTGAGCTGAGCCTCGTTAAGGTCTTTCAAGGGAATTGGCGCTATTCCTGCTTCTCGCATCAGAGGCAACAACAGCGTGTTCATGAGCTCATACTGCCGCTGCATGATTTCTTTTGCCCGCGTGCAGATGCTTTCGAGTTGCTCCGCCGGCGTCTGTCCTGCCGCGTCTGGCAGGGCTTGTCCACTCTGCTGCATCAACCGCAATCCTCCCACGCGGACTTGATAGAATTCATCCAGGTTGCTCGCCGATATCGCCAGAAATTTCAATCTTTCCAATAGTGGCAAATTCTCTCGAGCCGCCTGCTCCAGCACACGTCGGTCAAACTCAAGCCATGATATTTCCCGATTGATATACATAGGTTCCCGTTTTCAGAACTACCCCAGGAGGGAACGATCATCCTAGCATACTTTTTCTTCCATTACAAGCTGCAAAATCACCCTCTTTGAGCAATCGCAATGCCCGCAATACCCGCAATACCTCAAAAACAAAGTCACCGAAGGGAGGTTAAAAAGGAGGGTAGAGAATTCTCTGAAAGCTTGATGCCTCAAAAATGAAGGGATAACATCAAATACATGCCGCCCAAAATGAGCAATCAAGCGAGAATAGAACCGTTTTCTGCGGATTGTCATTCGACTGTTAAATAGCATGAAACCGCTGGGGTGCTACGTGGAAACGAAAGGCTGCCTCCCCCTCACTCTTTTGCGCCGTGCTCCTTGAGGAGTTCGATGAAGCGACCCTCCAGTTCATGCTCTTTCGCGAGCTGCAAGATGGATTTGCCGGCTTTGTTCTTATGGTTAAGTTTTGCTCCTGCTTTAATAAAGCAGACAGAACCTGGGCAATTCTCCACGCATATTTTGCAGAGGAAACGTAGTTGCCGAGGAGGGAGTTGCCGTTTTCGTCCGTCTCATTCAGATTCTCGCCTGTTTTGAAAAACGTAAGAAAAGCATTGATGTTGAGACCTCCACCGCCGCCGTTTCCTTTTGCCCATGCCATCAGATTCGGTTTGTAACCGTGGGTTTGAGGATTTGGATGATGTCAACGTAGTCCTCGTCGAGTCTGGCGGGACGTGAACCATGTCCGAGAGGTATGGAATCCTCCGTGATCCGATCCGTCATGTCCTTGGGGATGCGGGCGCCGAGTTTCAGCAGCGGCTCGATTTTCTCCGGATTCACGACTTGAAGTTCTCCGGGGTCGATTCCCTTTTCCTTGAGCAGCGTCACGACTCCCACCGCACCTTCCTTCATAGCGAGCCTCAATCATGACCTTTGGAGAAGAAGCGCCAGCATTTAATCCTTCAATCTGAAAATCATTGACCAATATCAGACTGCATGGTATAACGAACGTATGGCAGCAGACACTGTAAGATTTCGTATGATGGACGAAAAATGGTGTCTGATAACCGGGGCTAGTCGAGGAATTGGGCTGGCAGTGGCGGAAAAGCTGGCAAAGGATGGATACTCGTTGGTGTTGCACGCGAAGCAGAGCCGCGAGACCTGCGAAAATTTGGCGGATCGGTTGCGATCAAATGGTACGGCATGCCGTGTGCTGATGTTTGATGTGGCAAAGAGGGAGGAAGCTCGCGCCGTACTGGAAGCTGACATTGAGGCGCACGGGGCGTATTATGGTGTGGTAAGCAATGCTGGCGTGGCGGCTGATGCTCCGTTTCCCGCGATGGGGGCTCACATGTGGGACAAGGTGTTGCGTACTGATTTGGATTCTTTTTACAACGTGATACACCCTTGTGTGATGCCGATGATACAGAGTCGCCAAGGGGGACGGATCATTACCATATCCTCCGTATCCGGGGTGATCGGGAACCGAGGGCAGGTAAATTACAGCGCGGCTAAGGCCGGCATTATCGGTGCCACAAAAGCGCTAGCACTGGAGTTGGCCAAACGCAAAATTACTGTGAATTGTGTGGCTCCCGGTGTTATCGAGACGGATATGACAGCTGATTTGTCGATGGACGATGTACAGAAAATGATACCGCTGCGGCGAGCTGGGCGGCCGGAGGAGGTGGCCGCTGCCGTATCTTTCCTTATGTCGGATGGAGCGGGATATATTACTCGCCAGGTTATCAATGTAAACGGAGGTTTGGTGTGAAAAGGGTAGTTGTGACTGGTATGGCTGCGATTTCTACATTGGGGGAAACGCAGGAGAAAATGATGCGAACGCTGAGGAGCTGTAAAAATGCAACACAGTGCATGGTGGGCTGGGAGGCGTACCAAGGCCTGCGCTCGTACCTATATTCCCCATTGTCGAACTATGCTCCGCCCGCGGATTTTACGCGCAAGCAGTTGCGCACCATGTCCTCTCTTTCAGTAATGGCGGTAGATTGCACGCGCCGTAGCTTGGCGGACGCCGGGCTATTGGGGGATGGCGTTATAGGCAGTAGTCGCACGGGCGTGGCATATGGGTCTTGCATTGGTTCTATGTCGGCCTTTGATCCGTGTGTGAAGTTGTTGAAAGAGAAGAATGCACGCGAGATCACCTCCAGCACCTACGTGAAGTTGATGGGGCATACAGCCGCGGTAAATATTTCTCTGTTCTTTGCGACAAAAGGGCGCATCATCAACAGCAGTACGGCTTGTACTTCGGGCAGTGTGGCCATCGGCACGGCATACGAGGCTATTGGCATGGGGCGTCAAGATGTGATGTTGGCCGGCGGTGCAGAGCGTTGTAATATGCTGGCGTTGGCGGTATTTGATGCTTTGTTTGCCGCCAGTACACGCAATGAGAGTCCTGAGAGTACGCCTGCGCCCTTCGACAAGGATCGCGACGGCTTAGTGTTGGGCGAGGGAGCCTGCACCCTGGTGCTTGAGGAGCTGGAGCATGCCAAGGCCCGAGGGGCCCGTATTTACGCCGAGGTGGTGGGCTTTGGCTATACCTCCGATGGGACCCATATCACGTCCCCCAATGCCGAAACGATGAAGGGTGCCATGATGGAGGCTTTGCAAATGGCCGGTTTGTCCCCTGAGGACATCGGGTATATCAACTTGCACGGAACAGGCACTAGGACGGGAGACAGCGCAGAGGCAATAGCCACAAGATCTGTGTTTGAGAATGCTGTGCCTGCCTCTGGGGTGAAAGGATACACCGGGCACACGCTGGGCGCCTGCGGTGCGTTGGAGTCTATGGTGAGCATCATGATGATGCGCGAGGGGTGGTACCATCCGAACCTCAATTTACACGAGCTGGATCCCGAGTGTGTCGGGCTGGATTATATCACCGGTCCGGGACGCTGTTTGGATGCGGAGTATGTGATGAACAATAACTACGCTTTTGGTGGCATCAATACGAGCTTGATATTCCGCAGATGGCCGAGCTGATGCTTCCATACCGTGTGCGGCATGCCGAGGTTTGGCAACCGGGCGATGCGGCAGAACGACCGCCGATGGCATCTTTGCCTAAGAGTTTGCCACGGCGTATGAGTCGCCTGAGCCGTGCTGTGCTTAGTTGCGTCTCTCGTGTGGCGGCGGTTGTGGGCGAGGAGGTGTTGCAGTACCCGGTGGTGTATGCCAGCCGCTATGGTGAGATAGCCCGAACTTTGAACCTGTTTGCTGAATATGAGCAATACGGGGAGATGTCGCCCGCCGGTTTTTCTGTGTCGGTGCACAATGCCCCGGCTTCGTTGTTGGGTTTGGTAACCGGCAATTGCGATAATAGTACCACCTTGGCTGCGGGCGAAGATACCTTGCGAATGGGGATGTTTGAGGCCGCTTTACGCAGTGCCGATGGCCCCTGCCTGTTTGTGTATGGCGACGAACAGCAAATGGAGCAGGAAGTCGTGAGTGCCGTTGCGGTAGTGCTTGAATCCCATAGCGTTTTGCGACCATTGCCTCATACGGTGAATGAACTTTTGCAGCAAATATGAAACCGGTGCCGCCCATGAGTTTGTCCACACGGGTGCGTTGCGTGCTGGCGGTGTTGGACTATGTGTGCTTTGGTGTGGGAGGAGCTTGTATCTCCTTGTTTCTTTTATTGGTGAGTCCCTTTTTGAATGAGCGGTGCCGTGTGTTGGTGGGGATGCGTGTGTTGCAGTGGTCCTGGAAGCTGATGTGCTTGTTGTTACGGGTAACACGCAATTTATCCCTGCATGTACCGGAGCGTGCTAAAATGGCGCAGTTACGGAACTCCATTGTGGTGACCAACCATCCTTCGCTGATTGATGTGGTGATTTTGGCATCCATTATACCCGGTTGTAAGTTGGTGGTTAAACCTAAATTGCTGCGTTGGCGCTTTTTGCGCCCCATTTTGCGGGGACTTTGTATCATCAATAATGGGGATATCTCATATTTCTTGCAACAGTCAAAAAAATGCCTGCAGCAAGGCTTCAACATCATCATTTTCCCTGAGGGAACACGCACCACACCCGGGGTTAAAAGTCACATGCAGCGCGGTGCCTTTCATATGAGCTTGTTGACAGGGGCTCCCTTACAGCCGATTCGCATCCAAACGGATATGCCGTTTCTTACCAAAGAATACCCTTGGTGGTATGTGGGAGAGCATTGTCCTCGTTTTAGCCTTAATATGCTCCCCCCGATACATGCCGATGTGCAACCGGGGGAAAGTCATCATGCCGCGGCCGTACGTTTGTCTCAACAAACAGCCGCCTGCATTTTAGAAGTGCCGGGAGCGAATGAACAGAGGGAGCCTTGCGGAGAATCTCGACCTTAGTTTGCCAAATGGCAAATGCCTTTGCAAGCAGGGGTGCTGCCATCGGGCGTGCGACTCAGCAGAACGTTCAGCCGTTCTTCTCTGCGTCTGAGAATGAGGTACACTTCGTCTCCGGGAACCACGGGATTATTGAATTTAATCCGTTGAATGCAGCGAATGTCTGTACCCCAATGCTGCTTTGTTAGCGTGGAAAGGCTGCACAAGATAAGAACACCGGGAGCAATGGGACGCCCCGGAAAATGCCCCGCCACCCACGGACTGTCTTTTAGATAGAGAGCTTTAACAACCAAGCGTTCAGGAGTGGCGTCTAAGGTGGTCAGCACCGGTAAATAGTCTTTGGTGTCGAATAATCGATGAAGTGTTGCAGTGTCCGTTTTTCCACGAGAATTAGTAGGCATATTGCCCATGAAACGCCATTTTTTTGGGATAAGCACGGCGGGCAGACGCTGGGCCAGATGCCCGGCAAGGGCTTTGCGGTAGGCTTGGCCTCCTTGTTGGCGCAAAAGCCCCATACCTGCAGGGGTGGGCACTACTACCGCAGCCAAAATCGAGCGCGTTTTTCTCTCTTGTTTCAAGACAGCAGCTTGTTCTACGAACTCGGAGTCCTCCAGGTGCTGCTCTATTTCACACAATGAAATGCGTTTATCTGCAATTTTTACCACGTTGTCGGTCCGTGGCAGCAGTAAAAAATTGCCGTTGGGTAGCAATTGGGCATTATCGCCGGGGTATGCATGCTCGCCCGGAGGGATGCAAGGGCTGTCAATGCACATGCTTCCATCGGCGGAAGGGGTGAGTGCTACTCCGCGAAAAGGCGTCCATTCTCGGGTGGCGAGTGGGTTGCGATGAGCGACAAGACCTGCTTCTGAGCTGCCATAAATTTCCACAAACGTGGCATTGGTCTTGCGTTGAATGTGTGCTGCCGCCTCCATAGGGAGCGGTGCCCCTGCACATTGAATACGTAAGGGGCGCGGGCTAATCTTGCATAGATCTGTGTTGGCTGCCCAGACTCGGATGAAGGAGGGTGTGGTTACTACCCATGCCAGCGTTCGGGGCGGGGTAAGTTTATCAACTCGCGCCAGGAAATCTACCGGAGAGACAAACGCCGCCGTATCGCACAAGATGCCCCGGCTCAGCGGCAGCAGTAAACCAAAAATAATGCCGTAGGCGTGGTGGAAAAACGACGTGCAGAATACCTCGGCCTCTTCGCCTTCCGGCAGAATGTCTTGCAGCAACCGAAGCTCTTCTTCCAAATTGGCAAAGGTGCGGTGAATGCGTTTTGGCTCGCCGCTACTGCCGGAGGTATAAAACCACAGGTGGGCAGAGGCCGGTGCAAATGCGGGCAGGGAGTGCCCGGCATTTTGATGCCCGCAAATGGGGATGGCTCCGGTTAAAGCGAGGTCCGATACCACGATGACCCCTTCTTCTTGCAGCTTTTGAGCAGTGGCGGCACAGATGTTGCCGGGGAGGATGATGTTGAGCCCGGCGTGCAACGCCGCCATGAGCGCTACAGCGAAGAAGTAGTTGTTTTCCGTCATCAATGCCACTGTTTGCGACTTTATTTGGGCGAGTACGTGGGCTAGTTGCTCCGTATGTTGCCTGTATTGCCGGTGAGTGATGGTGCGGTTTTTAATACGGAAAACCGCCTGGTCTGTCGGTATGGACGCTCGAAAATAGGCGGAGGGAAGAATCATGGCTGGATTTTTATTTATTTGCCGTTTTGGCTTGCATGTAGCGGCGTACCAGCCATTCTCCGCCCATTAGCAGGCCAATAAGCACGTACGAAATGCCACCGTTGTAAAGAGCCCACAGCCCCCAGCTGTCGTAAAGCGCGGTTAGGGCAGAGAGCGCGATGTTGAGGCAGAAAAATCCCACCCAAACCCACGTCACCTTGCGACAGTAGGCACAGGCTTGCGGGGAAAGCTTTATGCCGCGTTGTGCCAGTCGGGCAAATTGCTCTATCATGCTGGGCGGATAACGAAGAGACCACGCAAATTGAAACAGCAATAAGCCGGATATCATCAGAGGGTACAGCTTGAAATACTGCGGGTTGTCGGATATTCTTACAGCCCCCAGTATTAGCAATGCAGTCAGCGTTATTAGCATCTTACGCTTGCTTCGGTTCCGGCACAGCAGGGCAACAGTCACCAGCACAACTATACCAACCAAACATGCTATCGGTAGGTGTTCACGCTGATAATACAAAACCCACAATATAAGAAGTGGGTAGAGTACCATGGCAAGTATGGCTACTATTTTGAGCGCAAGGCGCATGTGCCGCGTCAGTTTGCCTTAGCTACGGCTTTGGTGATGACGTCTATTAACTCACCGTAGTTACGGATGCCCTTGAAATCCTCCGCAGAGAGGCTGACAGCGTACTTCTTTTGTACTTCTACAATCAGATCCACGGCATCAATGCTGTCTAAGTCGTAGGTCTCGAACAGGTTGGTCTCGTTGTTCAAAATGCTGGTGTCGCAATCAAAATTTTGCTCCAGCAGCGTGCGCACGTACGTGTCTATGTCTTTGTTGGTCATCTTTATGCTATCGCGGTGTAAGTTGTTGGCAGGCGTTCAGTTTGTTTGAGAACGGATGAAGGTTGCAAGTGAGGCCAATGTGGCAAAATGTTGGTCCACATTTTCGGTTTCGGCGTTGATCGTTATTTTATAACGTCTTTTAAGCGCCACACCCAGCTCCATGGCATCAATGGAATCTAAACCCAGCCCGTTATCAGAGAAAAGCAGAGTATCCGCACCAATTTCTTCGGGGGAAATATCTTCTAAGTCGAGAGCCTCTACCACGAGCTTCTGAAGCTCGCTGATAAGGTTTTCTGTTGAGTCTGTCATGGTACGCAGGAGTGTAACATCACACATGTGCCTTGTCAACCTCCGTGCCGCATTCCTCGGGGCAAACGCATTTGAGAGAATTTGATCAACAGAGAAAATGATCTTATGGACTGATATGATCGTTTACACGCATCAAAAATCATGACAACAAGCGCTCTTCGCAAAATTATTCGCGCGCTTCGCGCGGGAACTCCCCAAATCGTACATAGGCAAACGCATTTCCTAATGCGTTTGCCCTGCCGCATTTCTTCAAAAAACGCTTACCGAAGTTTTTTTGTGCTTTATTTCATTGGAAGCGAGTAGCTTTAGATTGTTTGTTCGCTCATTTTGAATGATATGAGAATGAGCTCATGTCTGATTTATGAGGCATCCTGCTTTTCTCATATTGTCAAGACTCACGAAGAGTGGCAATCCAGTGACCGTATTATTAAGGCAATCCAGATGAATGCACTTGAAGAAGTAACCAAGTTGTGGTACAAATTTTGAGCAAGTTTGTAGCCCATATTACGATACAAATGTGTTACCCATGTTGAGGAACTACCGAAACAGACATACCCCTCCCCGAATGATCAGAGCATTGGCCGATGCGCAGCGTATTGCATTTGGACCTCTTGTCTTTCAGTCTGTTCGCGCGATGATGCGTTTGGGTATGCTGAAGCATTTGCTGGCATGTAATGGCTGCAGCCGTCGCGATTTGCAGCAGAAATACGGGCGTTATGTGGCCGATGTGTTGGTGGAATCCGGGGTGACGGCCGGGGTGTTGGCGGAGGATGCACAGGGCGAGGTGACAGCCACCGATGTGGCGTATTGTCTCGTGGAGGACGAAATGACAAGTCGCAATTTTAATTTTGTGGCAGATGTGTGCTATGCGGGGGCGGAGCGATTGGGCGAGTCGCTGGAACAGTCTCGCCCCTGCGGGCTGGAGGTATTTGGCGCTTGGCCGACGATATATGAAGGCCTTTTTCAACTACCGGAGCCGGCACGTTCCAGTTGGTTTGCTTTTGATCACTTGTACTCCGATGCGTTTTTCGCAGAGGCGATTAGCTTGATGAGAGCCCATGCGGATTTGAGTCTGGTGTTTGATGTAGGCGGTAATACTGGCAAGTTTGCTCGTGCACTGCTGGAGCAATCTGCCGAATCCGTTGTAACTATTATAGATTTACCCGAGCAGAACGCCATGGCGCAGAAAAATCTGGCTTGGGCAGGGGAGCATTGCCGTTTCGCTTCCGTTAATGTGCTTAGCGATGCCGCATGGCCGAGTGGTGCCACAGTGGTGTGGATGTCTCAATTCTTGGATTGTTTCTCGCACGAACAAATAGTGAGCATCTTGCGTAAAGCTGCGGCAGCTTTGTCCCCCGGGGGCTCCATTTTTATTGCAGAGCCTTTTATTGACAAGCAAACATTTGAAGCCGCCGCCTATTCTCTCGCTCAGGGCTCCCTGTATTTCACCTGCATGGCTAATGGTAACAGCAAGTTTTACACTGCCTCAGAAATGACTGAATGTGTGCACGAAGCAGGGTTGAGCCTCTGTGACGAATGGCATGCATTGGGTAAATACCAGTATTCCCTTTTGCAATGTCGGCGGAGTTAGCCAGTGCTGTCTCCCAGCGTGAGGTGCCGGTGTGCAAAGTGGGCATTTCACTGCTTATGTGGGTATACCGCTGTTTGGGGCAACGCGCATGCCGTTGCTTGGTGTGGGTGGTAATGCTGTTTGCGTACCCGTTTTTGCGTCGTGCAAGACGAGCGTCTGCTTCTTTTTTGCAACAATGGCGCGTTTATACCGGGCGGCGCGGCTGTTCTTCGTTTTGCCATTTATTGACCTTTGCATACACCATAGCAGACCGCTTGGCCTGCCGCATGGGCCTGTTTGAACGGGAGCGCGTGCGTATTTGCACCCCCGAGGCAGCGCAGGAGCTCATGGGGTGTTACCGCCGCGGCGAAGGGGTATTTTGCATAGCGTCTCACTTGGGCTGTTTTGATATGTTGCGTGTGCTTTTTGCAGAGCCTGCGCAAAAAGGCGGAGGCGAAGTTCATGTATTCATGGATACGGCCGCTACCGAGGTATTTATGCGCATGCAAAGCCGCTATGCCAGCTGCAGCGATTTGTTCGTGCACGACGTGCATGGGCTTGGGGTAGGGATGTCGATTCTGATGGCGCAGAAGCTGGAGGCCGGAGCCATTGTGGTGATGGCCGGCGATCGCCTGTGGCGGGAGGGACAACGTGCAGAGTTGCAAGAAGTTTTCTTGGGGTGCAAAACTGCTTTTCCCCGTGGCTGCTTTAGCTGGGCTGCGGCTTTGCGCTGCCCGGTCTTTACATTTTGCTTGGCTGAACATTGCGGAATGTACGATTTGCATGTGCGTTGCCTGAGCCGAGAGAGAGGCGGCGCTAAAACTGCTCAGCTTGCCCATGAATTTGTGCATACGCTGGAGGAGTGGTGCTTGCTTTACCCCGCTAATTGGTTTAACTTTTATTCGTATTGGGCATGAAATTTTTTTTAATGCTGTTATGTGCAGGTGCATCGGTAGCGATGCCGACGGGGTTCCCCACGACAGAGGTACGCAACTTTGAACGCTTGCATGCCGATTTTAATTTTGCCCCGTACACCACGGCCTGTTTTGAGCAAGTGCGTATCATGCCGTCAGGGCGTGTATTGCGCAGCCGGGGTACCTTTGAATTTCGCCGTGGCGTGGGGATGATGTGGCGTACGGAGTCGCCGGTGCGGAACGCCATGATTATTTCTAAAGAAAGTTTAGTGCTCTATGGATCTAAAGGTCAGGAATTAAGGCGCACCGATTTATCCGGTAGTCCTGCGGCACAATACACAACCGTTTTTTTTGACGGCGCTGCCCCGGAGAAGTTGGAAGACCTTACGCGAGCTTTCCGCGTAACGTACGGCATGAGTGGGGATAAAACAGTGTTGGGCTTGCAGGCCAGGCGTGCGGAAATGGATTTGCACATGTTGTTGGTGGAGGTGGAAAAGGGGAATGTATGCCGTGTGGAGTACGAATCTGCGTGCCAAGGCCACGTTGTTGTGCAATTTAAGTCTGTAAAACATGGGCAAAAAGTACCCTCAGAACCTTTTAAGATTTGATGTTCGAAAAATTGCAGCGATATGGTACGCTGGGAGCGTTGTTGCTGTTGTTGACGGCAACAGCGGTGATATTGCTGCTGAAAGGTGTGCATGTGCAGACTGATTTTTTGGCCCTGTTGCCACAAACTGACAGCCCCGGTGGAGCTGCATTCGAGCGAATGGCTCGCGCCGGTGGCAGGCAAATCCATTTGTTGGCAGAGGGTGACAGTGAGCAAGAGGTGACGCAGCGATTGAGCTCTCTTTGTGCCGATTTGCCGGCCGGGGTGCAGCCTGCATTGGGTAAGAGCACCCTTGATGAATTGAAAGAGGCTTTTCGCCCCTACCGTTTTCAGTTGCTTTCTGCGAGGCATCGCTGCATGTTGGAGCAAGAACGTTTTGAGGAACTGCACGAGGAAGGTATGGCAAATTTATATGGATTTGTGTCGTTGAGCTTCTACGCAGCGGATGAAGATCCGTACGCCTTTGCCACTACTTTTTTGCTGGAGAGTCCGATATTGAAGCGCGGTGCCTTTGTGCCCCAAGGCGATCTGTTGCTGGCACAGCGAGACGGCAAATATTACGGCTACATCCCCTTGCTGTTGCCGGAATCCGTGCAGGGTTCCCCTGCGGAGCTGGCTCGTTATTTGCAGCCGTTGATGGAGCAATGCCACGTCTTGGAGGTCCGGATAAGCGGTACTCCGGTGCATACATTTTTGGCGGCCTCGTCCGCCTCTTCGGCCATGAGTTGGTTGGGCATATGCTCTACCGTGATGGTCATGTTTGTGTTTTTATGGGTGTTTTCCAGCTTACGAGGCTTGCTGATCATGGTGTTAACTGTGTTGTGCAGCGCGTTGGTTTCCGTAGCTGCCGTAGTTGCCATACATGGCGAAGTGCACATATTGGCCTTGGTGTTTGGATGCTCTCTGGTGGGCATATCTACGGATTACATGGTGCATTATTTGGTGGCGCACAGCCTCAATGCCGATTCCCGGGTAGGTCGGGGCTTGGCGATTTCGTTGCTATTGGGATTGTCCACCAGTTGTTTGGGCTATGCTATGTTTTACTCGTCGGGTATTGATTTATTGGGGCAGATAGCCACCGTATCCGTGGTGGGACTATGCACGGCCATCCTAGTTATTTTTGCGGTGTACCCACGCGCGTATGCGAGGCATGTGCCGGTGCCGGTTTCGCCTGCATTGCTGCGTTTTACGGAGAAAGCACAGCAGCGGTGGCGCGTGCACGGTTTGGTGCCCTGGCTGCTTGCCTTGGTATTGGCGGGACTGGCATTGTGCCGTTTGACGGTGTGCGATGACTTGCGTAGTTTTTACGAACCCCCTGCCGATTTGTTGGCTGCGGAACGTAAAATGGCAGAACTTAACGGTATGGAACAAGGCGTCGGCGTGCTCTTGGTTCATGGCGACAATGAAGAGCAGGTGTTACAACGGCAGGAACAATTGGCCGAACGTTTAGCAAAGGATGGAATTCCTATCACATGTGTAGCCTCCGTGGTACCATCCGCCGCGCGCCAGCAGCAGAACTTTGCCATGGTGCAGGCGTTGTCTGATCGCTTTGCCGACGAATTGCCGTTAGATCTGCCGAAATCCCTGCAGCTATTGACGCCTGATAAGCTGTTTGCGGCATGCCCATCGTTTGCTTATTTGGCCTCCTTGTGGGATGCACGCTGCGGCACTGTGTTGGTGCCCGGCAAGTACAGGGAACGATTGACGGAATATGCTGGGAAGTATGTGCAGCCGGCAGATCGCTTTGCAGAGCTGGAGGCGCACATACGCCGCTGGCGCGTATTGCTGATGTGGCAACTGGGAGGGGTGCTTCTGCTGGGGATGCTGGTACAATTGTGTTTTTATGGCTTCCGTGCGGCGCTGCTGATTAGCGGGCCTCCCGTGGCTGGTGTCGTATCTGTGTTTGCCGGATTAGCGTGGCTGGGGGTGCCTCTGTCACTTTTCCATGTGCTGGCCTGCTTTTTGGTGGTTGGTTTAGGGTACGACTACTCCATTTTCTGTGCGGGACTGCCTCGCAACGCTCGTACTGGTGTGGCAGTGGGGTTGTCCTTCTCTACCACACTGTGTATGTTTGGAGTGCTGGCCTTCACCTCCTTCAGTGTGACTCACGATATGGGTATGGCTATTTGTCTGGGGCTTAGCGTGGCCTATGGGCTCTCCACAGCCGCCACGGGTGCAGCAGTGCGGCCGTGCAAAGTTTCGTGTGGGCCCATGAGATGAGTACGTTATCCCTCAGCATGCGGAAGTTGGAACGCCCCTCCTTCGGGTAGCGTACGCGCACCGGCTGAGGGATGATACGGCACCCGCTCCAGTAGAAGTGTATCAGTATTTCAATGTCTCCCGGCATGCCCGACATGATGTTTTTTCTGCGCAATATATCCGTCAGCTGCTGTAGTGGATAGAGACGGAAGCCGCACATGGTGTCCAATCTACATGCCCAGGCAGTTTCGAGCTTGGCAAAAAAATTAGAGACGCCACGCCCTTTCAGTCGTGCTCTAGGAACGTCATCTCCATACACAGGGGTACCGCAGATGAGGGCGGTTGGATTACGCTGTGCCAGACGGCAGAATTGGGGAATGGCCGCCGATTCGTGCTGTCCGTCGGCATCGCACTGCAAGACGTGTGTGTAGCCCTGCTCAGTGGCGTAAGTTACCGCGCGGCATATGGCTCCCCACTTGCCGAGGTTTTCTTCACTCCGCAGAAAAGTAGCGCCTTGGGCTGCGGCAGCCGCCGCAGCCAATGCGGCTTCTTCCGGCTTGCTGCCATCGTCTGCAATGATAATAGGAAGGGCATGGATGGCGACATCCGGCAGGAAGCCTGCCAGTTCTCTCCCGTGGTTGTAACAGGGGATGATGATACAAGGGCGAAACTCTGCTGCTGCAGGGCTGTTCATGCAGGCGTGGCTGTATGGAGGTATTTTTCTATAATTTCCACCATGCAGTCGGGGGAGACAAGCGTACTTTCTCCCGTGTCCCGGCATACAGCCATTTGCATGGTTTCTCCTTTGGTGATGAGCTCTCCGCTCGCGGCATCGTGTATAGAAAATTTCATGGTGAGTGTGTCACGGTAGTCTGTAATACGAGCTTGTATGGTCAGCCGTTGGCCCAAGTGTGCGGGGCGTATGTATTTGCATTGCAGTTTCACAACCGGCCAGATGTAGCCGAGGCTGTACATCGTCGTGTAACTCAATCCTATCTTATTGAGCAGAGCCGCGCGCGCCAGTTCAAAGAAATTGACATAGTTGCCGTGCCAGACCACGTTCATGGGGTCCAGCTCATGAAATGCAACAGTGTGTTCTACTGTGATAGAAAGCATTTCGGGTGTGGGTCAGGGTTTGTAAGCGGTTATTTCTGCGTGGGCAAGCAGGATATTGCTCTCCGCGAGATGAAGCTCGCAGTCGCATACGCTGATGGGGTATTCCTCCGAGGTGATTTCGTTGGTGGTACGTAGCGGTGTATCCGTAGGGATGGTGTCGCAGAAAATCTCGTATCTCTTGATGGAGAGAATCATGGCACATTCTCCTCCTGATTTGCCCTGCAAATATTCGCGGTAGCCGTACAGCAACCCGGCGCCCTGAGCCATGATTTCAATACTAATTTCCGAGGGTAAGCCATTTCTGCCACGATCGTAAAACAGGCAGTCTTTCCCCAGCTCTGCTAGGGCAGTACTGCGCATGTTTTTCAGGTCTGCATATTCCAAGCTTTTCACCAGTAGCATGTTGCCACGGTGCGGAAGCAGTTTCTCCGGAGGAGGAAGGTCAGTCATGGCGGGTCAGAAGGAGAGATACATTGTTGCCGCCGAAGGCAAAAGAGTTGCTCATGCAACAGCGCACAGGACGTCCGGCATTTGAAAAAAAGTTGATGGCCTCGTAACCGCCGGGGATGGAAGAAGGGGCCACTCTCGGCAATTGGTCAGTATCGGCCTGTAACAAGGCTACACATACGGCGGCTTCCACAGCACCTGCCGCTCCCAGGCAGTGCCCGGTGAAAGGTTTAGTGCTGCTGCATGGAGGGCATGCCGTTCCGAACACGGCGGTAAGAGCATTCAGCTCCATGGTGTCGTTGGCATCGGTACCAGTGCCGTGCATGTTGATATAATCGACATCTGCCGGTTGCTTGCCGGCCATATGGAGGGCCAGTTGCATCGCTCGTGCAGCTTGGGCGCCACCAGGCTCCGGGGTGGTTGTGTGGTGCGCATCGGCTGTTTCTCCATAGCCGCTCAGAACGATGTCTCCCCGCCGCGCAGGACGGCAGGTCAGTACGAAAAGAGCGGCCCCCTCTCCGTGATTGATTCTTCCTCCGTTGAGCATGAACGGTTCACACGGCTTGGTGTCGATAAGTTGCAGAGCATGGAAGCCTTCCAATGCAAAGCGGCACAAGGCATCTCCCCCGCCGGCTATCACGACATCGCATACGCCGGCTTTTAGTAAACGGGCCGCCGCCGCTAATGCCTTTCCGGCAGAGGAGCAGGCCGTGCTGATGGTGTACACTGGTCCCTTGGCTCCTAGGAATTCTGCCACGCAGGCAGAAACATTGCCGGGTTCTAGGCGCTGCCAGTCTTCTTCTGCCAAGGGGCCGTTCCGGTAGGCGGAGTGGAATTCTTCAATTCCGGCGTTGCTGCTGCCCAGCACCACACCAATTCTCTCCGGAGCAACATTCAGGTGGGTGGTGGACAAGCGTTCCGCGCAGTATTGCACCAATGCATTGGTACGAGTGGCAAAGATGGGATTCTTCGGGGTGGGTAGCGGTGTGTGGACATGGGCTACCGGAACATTGCGCCCTCCCACTACCTCGGTATCCATGGTCGGTATTTTTCCGCTTTGCAGGACTTCAAGTACATGGGTCGGCGTGTCGCCCACGTGACACACCATTTGCACGTCCTCGATGATAACGGATTTCATGATACCCTGCCTTAATGAACAAAACCGAAACAAGTGGAGTGAGCCCTGACTCGACCGAGCGCAGACCGTGCCCAAGCTATCTGCCATAGTATACCGAATTTATGTCTTATAAACAAGTACTTTTGTTGCCATGCGATAAGATGCGCAATGCCTCAAAAATAAAGTCACCGAAGGGAGGCTAAAAACAGAGAAAGAGGATTTTCTGAAAGCTTGATGCCTCAAAAATGGAGTTGCTTTATGCAGATTGTCGTTCAACTGTTGAGTAACGAGAGAACGCCTTGCGGCGAGAAAGAGAAAGGAAGGTGAAAAATTGGTCACAAGGAGCTTCAGGTTATTAAAAAGCTCTGGTTTTGATGGGACAGCCGTGCGGGAAGCGCATGGAGTCTCAGAGATGTGAGGGGACTACGCGTGGACGCTGACATTGACGGATGATTATACGCTCCGGACGGGCAACCGGGTGGTATGGAACAGAGGACAGTATGGGGTATGCCAAGCTTTTGAGGCATTTATTCAAGGAGATGCCGCTGCGCTTTTCCAATGGTAAGGGGGGTGCGACGGATGGGCTACAATCGTATAATTCTACTTGAAAATGTAATGTCTATGGTCTATAAGAATGGTATGATCACCGATCGACGAACATTTATGGCTCAGGCAAGTTTGCTCGGCGGCGCCTTAGCCGCGGCAGCAGTGCTGGGGGACGAGGCTCCGGATAACAAGAAGGGTTTGCGCGCTTTGCTTGTGAATGGTAGTCCACATCGCGAGGGATGCACTTATACAGCTCTTTCCCTCGTGGCAGAGGAGCTTGAAAAGAGCGGTGTAGAAGTGGAAATTCTGCATCTTGGAGCAGGGCCAATGCAGGATTGCATTGCCTGTGGCAATTGTCGCAGGCATCCAGGAGTCTGCATCTGGAAAGATGATCCGGTGAATGAACTTATTGACAAGGCAAAAAATGCGAATGGCTTTGTTTTCGGTTCTCCTGTTTATTACGGTCACCCGTCCGGACGCCTCCTCTGCGCATTGGATCGGGCTTTCTATGCCGGTAGTTTCGCCTTTGCCGGCAAACCCGGCGCTGCCGTTGCTTCGAGCCGCCGGGCCGGTTCTCTCGCTACGATTGATGCCATCCAAAAACACCTTACCATCAATCAAATGCCCGTCGTTTCTTCCTTCTATTGGAACGAGGTGCATGGCAACAGTCCTGAACAGGTTATGCAGGATGCAGAAGGGGTGGCTATTATGCACCAGCTGGGGCGGAATTTAGCCCGCGCGATAAAAGCATACGCCGCTTCTCCGGCAGTGGAGGAATTTCCTCGTTCTTATACCAACTTCATCCGCTGATTCTTAATCCTCCGCTGTTTCGTCCTTTTCCGGGATTTGCCGGATGCTGTTTCACATTTGGCTTGACTCGGCGTGGGGAAATGTGGCAGAATGCGCGTGCCGCCGGGGCTCCCGGAGGTGCAGCCGGAGAACCCCGCCAGGACCGAGAGGTAGCAACGGTATTTGGTCTGTGTCTGTCGGGGCGCCCTCGGTGGCTTTTTCTTTCTTCTTATGGAGGTGCTAGTGCTAGCTGCGGATAAGCCGTCTCTAGAGTATGCTGCCAGGGGTGTGGAGCTGTACAAGAAGCGTTTGCGAGGATTGAGCAAAACGGAATTGCGGTATGTGCGAGGCGGATGTTCGAAAGAGGTTTCGGCTCGGCTACTGCGCGCGAGTGAGGGGTATGTACGTATAGCGGTGGACGAACGAGGGAAGAATATGAGCACGCGGGAGCTGGTGAATTTGTGGAAGGAATGGCAGCTGAACTCGGTGCGGCGCATTGCCTTCATGATTGGAGCTGCAGAAGGCCACAGCGACGAACTCAGGGCTGCAAGCGATCTTGTGCTATCCTTCGGACGTCATACGATGCAACACGAGCTGGCGCTTGTGGTGTTGCTTGAACAGATTTACCGGGTACACACGCTTTTGGGCGGGCTCCCCTATCACCGTGATTAGTTGTCCGGAAGAAGCAGAGAGAGAAGTTGCTCAGCTTTCTGCGCCGGAGGAAGAGGGGAAGCGGTGCGCAGTTCGTCCTGCCGGGCGTATCCCCAGCCAACGGCGACAAAACGGCAAGCCGCGTTGATCGCCGTGTTGGCGTCGTAAATTGAATCTCCTACAAGAATGATTTGCTGCGGAGAGAGTTTCCACAATTTTGCAATATGCAGCAGGGCATCCGGCGCTGGTTTGCGGGGAAAATCTCCCGTGAATCCCATGATCGGGTTAAAAGGAATGTCCGGGAAGAGTTCACGTACCATGGGCTCGGTGACGTGGTGCGGTTTGTTTGAGAGCACGGCTAGTTTTTCTCCTTGTCCGGCGAGAACGCTCAGCATCTCCGGAATGCCGGGGTAGGGAAGCGTGTAGTTTCCACGCCAGCAGGATGAATAAGAGAGGCGAAACGCCTCATGCATGGGCTCCAGCTCATTGGCCGGCGCTTCATCTGCATCCGCGTAACCAATTGCTTGTGCGCAGAGATTGCGCGCACCTCTCCCAATCATGCCACGCACCTCTTCTTGCGTGCGTCTCGGCTTTCCCAATGCATCCAGTGCGCGGTTCACACCTTCTGCAATACCAGGGAGTGAATCCACAAGGGTACCGTCCAGGTCAAAGATGATGCCTCGTTCCATTAGTGGAGATAACCGCGTTCTGATTCATTGAGAAAGTGGATGAGGTTCTGTACGAAAGCATTAGATCCATACGTAGGATCAGTTTGTACGGTTTGAATACCGTCGTGAGTGTTGGAGCCTTTGACAAGGAATATCTTCTTGTAAGCGAATTTGAGGGCGCGGATGTCGTCTTCGGAGATTCCACGACGCTGCAGGCCAATGCTGTTCACGGCGCGTACGGCAGCCGGGAAGCCCTCAACTATCATGTACGGAGGTACATCTTGAGCAACACGGGCGCAACCGCCGATCATGGCGTGTTCCCCTACGCGCACAAACTGATGGAGAGCTGCGAATCCTCCGACAATGGCCCAATCGCCGATATGGCAGTGTCCTGCCACGCCGGCAAAACCGGAGAAGATGCAGTGGTTGCCCACCACGCACTCGTGACCGCAGTGAGAATTGATAAGGAAGAGATTATTGTTGCCGATGACGGTTTTAGTCTCAGGCGTTGTGGAGCGATTGATGTTGCAATTCTCGCGGAAGACATTGTCGTCCCCAACTTCCAGGAAGGTAGGTTCGCCTTTGTACTTGAGGTCTTGCGTCTTCAAGCCGATCACTGCAAAGGGGAAAAATTCATTGCGCGCACCGAACGTAGATGGCCCGCCGAGAACCACATGGCTGTGGAGAATGCACCCGCTGCCAAGCCGTACCTTATCGCCCACCACGCAGTAGGGACCGATTACAACATCTTCAGAGAGCTCGGCTCCCGGGTCGATAATCGCAGTTGGATGGATTTGTGCCATGAGCTGATTCTACCTTTTTTTTTGTCTTGCATCAAGTCCCAAGTGAGTTAGGTCATTCAGGAGAGAAAAGAGGGGTGCATTGTGCAAGATAGTACGTTTGAGGGAGTTAGTCGAGGGCGATATCCCCGATGGCGTCTTCAGGCCACAGACTGTGACTCACCATGAACTCCTCCCATGCAAGCATAATGTGTTCGAAGAGAGCCGGATTCACTGCAAAGTTCGCGAGAGTATGGTCGGCGTACGGGCATGGGAGAAGTTCTGCTGTATTGCCAAAGCGCCGCCACTCTTTGCAGAATAACTCCACACCTTCAAAATCCAGCAGTGGGTCTTCCATACCATGTACGCAGAAGAGGGGTGGCAGGTGCTTGCGGAGCAGGACGAAGGGGTTCACCGTTGCCGGATTCGTACACTCTTGCACAACATGCAGGCTTCGTGCTTCAGGAGCTTCCGGGTCCACTATTCCGCGAAAAATGGCGACGGCAACCGGCGAATTCGGCAGTTTATTTTGTCGCCAGAACTGCCACCATGGGCGGACGGAAACGACAGGCTGCATTGCCGCGTTGAGCGCCAGGAGACCTCCGGCATCAACCCCGGCAACAGTGATACGCCTTGGATTGAGTCCAAGATTTTCTGCTTGTTCGTAGCACCACTCCCATACCTGCAATCCTTCTTCCATAATATCCTCGGCAGTTACCTCGTAGGTATCCCGGATGCGCAATTCGGGGACGAGGCAGGGGATACCGCGGTCTGCAAGTTGTAAAGCCCATGGAATAAGCTGATCAATGAGATTTCTGCACCACATGCCGCCCGGGTAGAAAAGCACGCCGGGGGAACTGTCCGCGGCTGAATGTTCGGCCGGCGTGAAAAAAAAAGCACGCAGCTCCTGTCCATCAGCAAAACGTTTCCAGACGATCGGACACGCACGCTGCAGCAAACTCTGTTCGAGTTGACTGTCATCGTTCTTCTGCTGATTTCCTGCAAAAGGCGTCATACCTCAGGTCGAGTATGCAATTTTCTTGCCAAAAAGGCAAGCCTGATGTATGTTTGAGGCGGGTTTATGAGGATATTATTTTTCTTTCTGGCAATGGGTTTTGTAACAACGTCACTCCTGGAGGGACAGCAGCCAGTCGCCACGAAGCCCTCTCAGGCTCCCCAGGTGGCTCCTCTTCTCACTCCGGACCAGGAGAAGGCACGTGATCTGGTGGAGACCGTGTACAACACATGGCGATTGAGTGTGCAGAGAGGCGACGAATCCGGTTGGCGGTCCTGCACGGCGTCTTCCCGGCAGGTGAAAGTGCATAATCTTGTCATCTCGGAGCGTGGGAATTTTCCGCGTGATTTTTTCCGTAGTGCACAGAGCGCTCCCCCTTTGGAGAATTTCCGCTATGTAGGGGCGCTCGGCAGCGCCGGGGGGCGTACCCTGGCTGCCACGTACGTCGGCAAGCTGCAGCTGGGCAACAAAACTGCCGCGCACCAGAATGCATTTGTCATTGAGCTGGTTCAGGAGGGGGAAAAATGGAAGCTTGACCAAACGCGTTTCTTTGACCTTAGTAAACTGCCGGCCGTCTTGAAGCGGCTTGAGGCACGGGATCTCGCTGTTCTGCGTGAGCAGGATGGGTTTCATCCTTACCGTGCAGTTCCGGCCGTACCCCCTGCCTGTTCGAAGCCGGAGCTCATTGGCAAGGTATTTGTGGACTGCCCGGGACGGGCTATTGAGATGCGTATCAACGGAGTGTCTATCCATGAATTCGACAATGAACGCCGCGCGGATACAATAAGCGGAGGTCTCAAGCGTGGAAGCAACACGATTTCCTACATCATCAAGGATAGCGCTTTCAATTCTGAGAAACCAGGAATGGGAATCGGGCTGTTTGTGATGCCGGAGGAGCAAGGCAAACAACCTGTTTGTGTGTTCGATCACATTTTGGACGCATCCGGGCAAGCGCGCAGTGGGACCTTTACGTTTAATGTCACGCCTGAGCTTTTGGCAGCAATGGATCCCAAGAACAAAACGACGGCTCCTCAGCCTTTCCACGCGGAACCCCTGAAGCCCAGGGAGACGCAGAAGACGAAGAGTGAGTGAATCGACGGGGTTTCCTTCCTCCAAGAGTCGCATTTTTAACCATGCCCACGGCTTTCCTACCACCAGATTTTTTTCGCCGCTACAGCGTAAGTGAGGTGTTTGGTCGTGGCACGGACTGCGAAGTGGACCTTGGTTGTGGGGATGGAGGTTTTTTGCTGGCGATGGCACAGCACGACCCCAATCGTCTTTTTTTAGGAGTTGAGCGGCTCCTGGGTCGCGTGCGCAAGGTGTGTTCTCGGGCAGATCGATTGGGGCTGGAGAATGTGAGGTGCTTGCGTGCAGAGAGTCGTTATGTGCTGGAGTGGATGCTGCAGCCGGGCAGTGTGCGGAGATTACATTACCTTTTCCCGGATCCCTGGCCGAAGGAGAAGCACCACAAGAAGCGTCTTGTGCAGTCAGATTTCATACCTGTTTTGCACCGTGTACTTGCAAAAGATGGGGAGATGTTCTTTCGCACCGATCACGAGGATTATTACAAATGGGTATGTGAGTGTATGAAGGTATCAAAGCTTTTTTTGCGTGTGGATTGGGATGATGCCATTTTTTATCCCAAAACCGATTTTCAGCGGCACTGGGAATCTTTTGGTCGGCCGATTTATTCCGCCCGTTTTGTCGTGTCGTGAACTTTGAGCTGCACAGCACGGATTCTACCGGGGCACGCTGCGGCGTGCTCCACTTGCCGCATGGCGACGTGCCCACGCCCATTTTTATGCCTGTGGGTACGCAGGGGACGGTAAAGACGCTGCACCCGGAAGAACTGGAATTGCTCGGCGCTCACATTATTTTAGGGAATACATATCATCTGAGCTTGCGACCAGGCGATGAACTTATTCGTGACCTTGGGGGGCTGCACCGTTTTGCCGGATGGGAACGACCTATGTTAACAGATTCCGGAGGCTTTCAGGTGTGGAGCCTTGCGAGGCTTCGCAAAATCACGGAGGAGGGGGTTCGTTTTCGCAACCACATTGATGGCGCCTACACGCTGCTCACTCCGGAGAGGAGCATGGAAATTCAGGCGAACCTTGGAGCCGATATTGCGATGCTTTTTGACGAGTGTCCTCCGTATCCCTGTGAGCGACGCTATGCCGAGCAATCTCTCGGTTACACCATTCGCTGGGCAAAGCGCTGCAAAACTTGGGTGCAGCAGCACGTTCCAACGAGTGGAAAGGGATTGCAGCAGCATTTCGGTATCGTGCAGGGGTCAGTTTATGCCGACTTGCGCCGCGCTTGTGCGGAGGAACTCGCTGCAATGGATTGGGATGGCTATGCCATAGGCGGTGTGTCTGTGGGCGAGCCGGAATCCGAGATGCTGCGAGCCATTGAGAACACGACCCCGTATTTGCCGCAGGACAAGGCTCGTTATGCGATGGGGCTTGGCACCCCGGTGCAGATCCTGGAGATGATCGAGCGCGGTGTGGATATGTTCGACTGTGTGATGCCGACTCGTCTGGCTCGGCATGGCGTGGCGCTTACTCCGGATGGACCAATGCACATTAAGAATGAACGCTGGAAGTACGACAAACGTCCCATTGATGCGGAGGGACATGAACTTGTTATGCGCTTCTCCCGTGCGGCTGTAAGACATTTCTTCCGTGCAGGGGAAGTGCTGGGGCAGCGGTTGCTCTCGTTCCAAAATCTTCATTTCTATCTAAGGCTCATGGCGCAAGCGCGAAACGCCATTGCAGCCGGACAATTCGCTGCTTTCAAAAGCAGTTTTATCGCGCGTTACCAAGCCCATCAAATACCATGAACATAACACCGATCCTGGCACAAGCCGCTGCCCCCGCCACCGAGGGCAATCCCTACCAGATGCTCATTACGCTGGTTCTTATTTTCGTGATTTTTTATTTCATCGCGATTCGTCCCCAGCGCAAGCAGCAGAAAGAACTTAAAGCCCGGCAGGATGCCCTCAAGCCCGGCGATAAAGTCATCTCTGCCGGAGGAATTTTCGGCATCGTGCGTGAGGTGAAAGATTCTACTGTACGACTGGAGATTGCTCCGAATGTGCTCATCAAAATCGTGAAGAGCCAGATCGTGCAGAACGTTGGCAAGGATGGCTCGCCGGAGAATTGATTTTTCTCGTTTCTCATTCATGCAGGGCGTTTTCACTATTGAGGACCTGGAGGCGCAATCTGCTCTGCTTCCCCATCCACGATTGGGTGTGGTAGGTAATCCGATTGCCCATTCTCTGTCGCCTGCCATGCAGTTGGCCGCCATGCGTTCTGCCGGCATCGGAGGGTCGTATGTGCGTATTCTGTGTCCGAAGGATCTCGGTGCGTTCCGCGGTCTTGTGGAACGACTCCGAAGATTGGAATTTCTTGGGGTGAATGTGACTGTGCCGTTCAAGCGGGACGCCCGTGCCGTAGCGGATCAAGTGGATCGACTTTCCGAACTCAGCGGGGCGGCGAATACGCTTGCACTGCACGAGGGGAAGATAGAGGGTTTCAACACGGATGGCCCCGGCTTTGAGTACGCATTGAAAGGCCGCAATGGAAGAGAATTGACAGAAGAGCGTATTCTGATACTTGGCGCGTGCGGCGGCGCAGGAAATGCGCTGGCGATACAGTGCGCGCTATCCGGGTGCCATCATCTGATGCTCGCTAATCGTCCGCGGCCGGAATTGGAGCAGCTTTCGGCGAGACTGAGTGAGATTGCGCCCGGACTGTGCATCACCACGTGTTCTATGCTGGATGGAGAACAGATTCGCGCGGCAGCACAGGAGGCGGACATGATCGTGAATGCGACGAGTCTTGGGTTATCTGCGGATGATCCTTTGCCGATAGCAGCAGAGCTGTTACATGAAGGACATGTTGTGTTCGACCTCATTACGCACGATACGCCCCTGCAGCGGGCGGCAAAAGGGAAGGGGTGTGCGGTTTATGACGGTCGAGATATGCTGGTGGGACAGGGTGCGCTGTCTTTCGAAAAATGGTTTGGAAAATCAGCGAACATGGCTGCGATGCGCGCGGCCTTGTTCAATGCAGCAGGCGCCTAGCTCCCGGTACATTCAGACGACGTGATTCCGCAGCGTAGCCGAAGGAACCAACGTCCGGCACGTTTTCATTTTCCCGCACGTGGCGAGGTGTGGTGTCACTGCGCAGGAAGTTGACAACGCCGTGTCCAATGGCTTGCGCAAAAGCTCGAGCTCCGGCGTCGCGCGTGAGGTATTCTGCGTGCGCGCGGTTGTTGACAAATGCGGCCTCTACCACCACCGCCGGGATGCCCGAGTCATCGCAGGCGTTTAGCCAGCCTGCTGAACGGTCAGCATCCACGCGGCGCTCTTCCACCGAGCAACCGCGACCGCCGTTAGGCATGCCATGGTTGAGTACCTCGTTATTCAGGGCGTTGCAGATTGAGTTCGCGAGACCATGTCCGTTGAAGTGATTACAGAGAATGATACTGCGTCCTCCGCTTGTCCAGCGGCTGCCGGTACTGTTGAGATGGAGAAAAATGATGCACGCAGCTCTTTTCCAGATAGCGTAGTCGGCACTTACCATGCCGCTCCCCACGCGATCCGGGTGGTAGCGGGACGGGGTTCGCTTTCCCCCTGCATCCGGCTTCTGAAGCTGGAGGACCCCACTCCTCTTTGCAATGCTGGCAAAGGGTTCGCGAGTCGGCGCAAATCCTCGATTCGTGATGACGCAGCGCCATCCTGCACGCTCGACAACTTGTTTCACTACCCCAGCATACCGGTACCAGAATTCGCACTCTCTCAGCACAACTCCATTTACTGCCTGTGGGGCACTCGCACCCTCGCCTCCCATGAAATGCCCGATATCAAGCACGACTGTTCCCCCTCGCAAAGCGTTCACATTCTGCACCTGCGACTGAGCGAACAAAACTCCCCCAAACAGTAAAATCAGTATGAGTATCCTGCGCATCATGGTTTAAGTTCACGTTTCCGGTTCATCCGCAAATCAAACCTGCACCGCATCGGCCTTCGCTTGAAGTTGTGCAATGTCAAGCTCATTGGCCCACGCCCTCAGCTCTTTGCCACTGTACGCAAATAGTCCCGCTTCGCATAGTCGACGCCCCAGCTCATCTGCTGTCATAAGCACACATGCCGTATCCTTTCCTTTCGCTTCTCCGGCTTTCACCTTGCCATCTTTTGTCACAACCACGGCATCATACAGCACTGTGCTGTTCAGCGTTACGATTGCCTCAACAAGTTCTTTCTGTTGGATCTCAGGCATGCTTCTATTGTACACACCCTTCTGTTTTTTTCAAGTCGATTGCTTGCCTTGCGTTCTAATTCCTCATTTGTTGTTTCAGGGGGAAAAGGGCGAAAAAGAGCCGCCCTGAGGCGTTTCCCGTGAAGGAAGGCTGAGAGGCGGTTCGCAATGGGGTTTCTATCGGCTCAGAAAGGGTAGAAGGACCGCAGAGGATAGTGTTATAGTAATTGGCGCGGCGAAGTGTAGAGGGCTTTCCCTCGCGATTTTGCGCTGTGCACCACGCTTATTGAACATTTTCGCTTTCCATAAGGAAAGAGAAAAGCCACTTATGCTCATTGAACATAAGTGGCGAAATGGAGGCGAGGGGAGTTGAACCCCTGTCCCGGACATTTTTGATGCAAGCATCTCCATGTTCAGGCGCAGAAGCTGCTTTAGCCAATGCGGAAGTTCTGCGCCGACTTCCGAAAAGGCGAGGCACCTGTTGGTGAGGCTCAAACGGCGGTACCCCCCGCAAGAGACTGCTCGCTGAGTTGAAGATCCGGCGCCCTAGCGGGCGTCAGGCGCGGGATCCGGCGCGTATATTACGCAGCCATGGCGTATTCGTTATTGGAATAGGCACTTAATGTTTGAGCGGCTTGGTAAGGGGGCCAGCCGATCAACCCCCACATGCAGCCGGCACCTCGAATGTTCGGTCGAAACCGAGGCGCCCCCGATGAAAAGACCGTCGCAATGATAGCGGAAAACTTCAATGACGACGGTCAACACGCCCGTAGGGATTCGAACCCCAAACCTTCTGATCCGTAGTCAGACGCTCTATCCAGTTGAGCTACGGGCGCATGAAGCGGCATAAAAGCCACATCCTCCGTAGAAGGCGGAGAAAGTTTAGCATGCTGCATGCAGATGTCAACTCCTTTTTTGCGAATCTCTCTGAAAATTTCCATCCGCATTTTCTCAAAAATAAAGTCAACGAAGAGGCTCTAAAACGGGGGACGAGATATTTTCGGAAACCTGATGCCTCAGAAATGAAAGGCTAACATCAAACACATATCGGTCAAGGCGAGTAAAGAAGCAAGAATCATAGATTCCATTATGCGATTCGCTGGTTGCGAGGACAGCAATGAAGCATGACCTTTTCAGAGGAAAAATCCAGGACTTTCGCCCTATTGCTTATGTGACAAAGAGTGGCAAAATGTGGCAGAAAATGGAGATTTAATAGAGAGGTTGCGCGGTTGATTATGTCAGGCGAACGTCAGACGACAGGCTCCGGCAAAGCATTTGATGGCAATGGGAAAAGTGATGATACGGTGGGGGCTGGGACGAGGCGATTTGCGAGAAATGCTAACATTATAAAATTGATCTCAGAATAGGGAAAAAAGGCAGGGAAAAAGAGAAGCCTTTAAAGCGGACTGTTGAGGTCTTGTCAAAAAAGCCGGACAGGGAGATTGCCTCAAGACAAGTTTTGTTTGCGTGAAATTTTATGTGGATTTGGTCGACTTCTTTATGTGAGGTACCAACAGAGTGGTAGGGGAGAGCCGAGGTTAATCGTGCACGAGTTGGACATCGTAGCCGAAGATGGCGGTGAAGAGGTCGGCTTTGGAGCGCAGGGCGAGGTTTTCGATGGTGAGGTCATGCACGCCGCTGACGACGAGTTCGAGGCGTTTGCCGTTGAAGCGGACGCTGAAGTTGGAGATGCGGTGAGAGTGAGCGCGTTCCATGGCATCGCCGACGCGCAGGATGGCGGCGAGTTTTTGGACGCGCAGGCGGTCCGGCTGGTCGAGTTCGGCGTAGGAACGGTCCTCGATGGTTGGGGCGCCGTGGCGGTGGTAGCGGGCAAGCATTCCGATGACCTCCACATCTCGCCGAGACAAACCGAAGATTTCTGAATTGAGGATGATGTATTGCCCGTGGCGGTGGTGGGCTTTGGGATTGATGAAGGTGCCGACCTCGTGCAGGATGGCGGCCACCTTCAGCAGCAAGCGGTCGTGGCGCGTGAGAGAGTGAAGCTCCTGCAGCTGGTCGAAGAGAGAGACGGCAAGTTTGCGGACGTGCTGGGCATGGGCGCGATCCACACGGTAGCGGTTAGCCAGCAGGAGGGAGAAGTGAATCACCTCCTGCTCCAGGGCGAAGTTATCGCGCTGAGAGGGGAGCAGACTGCGCAGGAAGGCGCCGCTGTATTCCTCCTGAGGGAAGATGAGCGATGGAACCTCAAACTCCTGAGCCACAGCGAGAAACGAAATCACGGAGGGAAGCAGTGCCCCCACGCTGGCGTAGTCCTCAGTGTAGCGCTCTGTGCGCTGGGATTGCGTGAGGTGAGCGATATCCTGCACAAGCTCGTTGAGCTCCGGCGTGGCGGTCTCTGCCCCGGCGAAAATAGGGGCGTGGATGCGGTGGAAGTCCGGTCCATACACGACCATTACCTCGGGAGTGGTCGAGAGGGCGCCCTCTGCATCGTGGTGCATCTGTTCGACGATGCCGCGAATGTGTTCGCGAATGAGGGAGCATTCCTGCTCCGCACCGGCGAGGGAGGAGTCCCCGATGGCGATGCCGGTGCGGTGGGCGCCCATGCGGTAGCTGGCGTAGTAGGTGATGCGACCATGGTCGAAGAGGAGCAGGCGCGTGTTGCCCGGCCCCACATGCAGCACCGGCACACATTTTTCCTCCAATTCCGGGCGTTTGACCAGCAGCTCCTTCATGTTGATGTACAAAAGGCGCGTCATTTCCCCGTCATCGAGTACTTCCATCCGCAGGCCGCAGGAATTCAGCAGACGGTTCACCACGGTATCCAGCGAGCGCAACCCCATCAGCACATTGCTGCCCAGCAGGCGAATGCGCGGGGACTCGCCGTACTCTGCCAGAAGAGACTTATAATCAAGGATAATCTGAACGCTGCGCTCCATCGTTTCGCGGCGGATGATGCCTCCGGAGAAAACATCCCTGGCCAGTTCAATGGGCTGAGATAGAACATCCAGCACGCGGAGATCCGTGCCACGTGCCTCTGCCACCATCATGCTGATGGCGCCTGCGCCGATGAAGATGACGGCTTGAATATCGGTTTTCGCGGCTGATTGCCCGGTGGGTTCCACTGCATCCATATCTTCCCTACATCCTACACACTGCGCGCGGCAGAATCAAGCTATTCTTGAGGTGGTACGCCAGGGGGAGAGGAAGCTCTCCGGCGTCTTTCCGGCGCGAATGTGCTGCAGGAGAGCGGTGCCGATAACGGCGGCATCCGGTCGTGCATCTGCAGGGAGAGAGTTCAGCTGCTCCGGCACGCGGAGACCGAACCCCAGCGCGAGGGGCAGGTTGAATACACTGCGTGCGCGACGCATAGTGTCTGCAATGGCATCGAGGTGAGCATTCATGCCGCCCGTGGTGCCAAGCACCGAGACCACATAGACGTACTGCTCAGAGTATGGCGCATAAGACTGCATGCGTTCGGTGGTCGTGTTCGGACCGACAAGTGTGATGAGCGAAAGGGCGCGAGGGGCGATGGCTTTGCGAAATTCCGGCGTCTCTTCCAGTGGCAGATCCGGAACGATGAACCCGCTCACGCCGGCAGCCGCACAATCCGCAGCGAGTTTCTCCAGCCCGTACTGCACAAAGGGGTTCATGTAGCCCATGAGCACCAGCTTGGCGCGGAATTGTCCCCGGCGCTCCAGCAGACCGTTGACGACCCACGGCAGACTGACGCCTTTTGCGAGAGATTCCCGGCTGATTTCCTCAATCACCGGGCCATCCGCCACGGGGTCGGAGAAGGGGATGCCGATTTCAATGATGTCCGCCCCGGCGGCGTCCACCTGCGCGAGGGTATCCCAAAACGTATCGAGCGAGGGGAAACCCGCCGTGAGGAAGGGAATAATGGCAGTGCGTCCCTGGGCATTGGCTGCTTGGATGGTAGCTTTCATGGCGAAGATTAGTCGAGGTGGATGTGATGCAGGGCGTGCGCGAGATCCTTGTCGCCGCGGCCGGAGAGATTTACCAGCACGTGAGACCCAGGGGCAATCTCTGAGGCGTGTCCGAAAACCCAGGCCAGCGCATGGGATGATTCCAGAGCGGGAATGATGCCCTCCGCCTGCGAAAGACGTCGAAAGGCCTGCAATGCCTCGTGGTCGTACGCAATGCCGTAGTGCACGCGACCGATAGAGTGCAGGTGCACGTGTTCCGGTCCCACGCCGGGATAATCCAGTCCTGCAGAAATGGAGGAAGATTCGCAGATCTGCCCATCGGCGGTTTGCAGAATCATCATCCGCGCGCCATGCAGTACGCCCGGAGTGCCGAGATTAATGGCCGCAGAATTTTCGCAACCCGGCTCACCCGTGCCGCCCGCTTCCACACCGATGAGTCGGACCTCCTTGTCCGCGACGAAGGGATGGAACATGCCGATAGCATTGGAGCCGCCGCCTACACACGCCACCACGTAATCCGGCAGGCGTCCGATGCGTGCGATCATCTGCGCGCGCGCTTCCGTGCCGATCACTTTCTGCAACTCTCGCACGAGGGTAGGGAAGGGATGCGGTCCCGCCGCTGTGCCGAATACGTACATCGTATCCGCCTGGTGGGAAATCCAGTAGCGCAACGCTTCATTGATGGCATCCTTGAGCGTGCAGGAGCCGTTCTGCACCGGCACCACCTCCGCCCCCAACAACTTCATGCGCTGCACATTCGGCGCCTGACGTTCCACATCCTTTGCCCCCATGAACACCGTGCAGCGCAGGCCGAATTCCGCCGCCGCCGTTGCCGTCGCCACTCCGTGCTGCCCGGCGCCGGTTTCTGCGATGATGTGGGCCTTGCCCATCTTTTTTGCCAGAAGAGCCTGCCCCAGAGCGTTGTTGATTTTGTGCGCGCCCGTGTGCAGCAGATCCTCGCGTTTGAGATAAAGGTGGAAGCCGAGTTCCTTTGATAAATTGCGGCAGGGAGTCACCGGCGTGGGACGCCCGCAGTAATCCTCCAGCAGCTGTTTCAGTTCACTCCGGTATTCCTCACTCGGTAAAATTTTTTCCACTGCTTCCTGCACCTCGAAGAGCGGCGGCATCAGCGTCTCCGGAATGTAGCGCCCGCCGAATTCTCCGAAATAACCCGGTCGCTCTGTGTGAGGTAGTGTATCCATGGCTTGCAGAATGTGGGCGCATTCTACCACAGCTTTACCTTGCCTGCAAGCGCGATTCCAAACGCACCACCAGGCGGTTGCGATGTCGGGCAGTCCGAAGGAGAAAGTGAACAGACCGCGGGGGCGGCACATGTTCAGAAGGATGACGGATCAACACTCAAGAGAGAGCTATGGCGTTGGGGCATCCAGGGCTGCCTGAGCCGCAGCGATTCGCGCCGTCGGCACCCGGTACGGTGAACAGGAGACGTAATCCAGCCCGATCGTGTGGCAGAAGCGCACGGAGGCAGGGTCGCCACCATGTTCGCCACAGATGCCCATCTTCATATTTGGTCGCGTATCACGTCCCAGTGCGATAGCCATCTTCATGAGTTTGCCGACGCCTCCCTGGTCGATGCTGGCAAATACATTGTTGCTGACGATTTCCAAGTTGCGATAAACGCCCATGAAGGAGCCGGAATCATCGCGGCTCATACCGAGACCGGTCTGAGTGAGGTCATTTGTGCCGAACGAGAAGAATTCCGCCGTTTGTGCAATATCGTCCGCCGTGAGGCAAGCGCGAGGGATCTCCATCATGGTACCGACCTTGTAAGAGATGCTGTGTCCTTTCTCGGCAAAGACCTGAGCCGCGACGCGATCGATGACCTCCTTTTGCAAATCCAACTCGCGTTTGAACGCCACAAGCGGTACCATAATTTCCGGACGTGCCTCGATGCCCTCCTCTTCCTCCACCTCAATGGCAGCCTCCAGGATGGCGCGCGTCTGCATTTCCGTGATTTCGGGATAAGCGATACCCAGGCGGCAGCCGCGGTGGCCGAGCATGGGATTGAACTCACGCAATTCCAGCACGCGGCGCATGACGAGTTCTACGGGGAGGTGGAATTTCTGGGCGATATCCAGTTGTTGTTCTTTGGTTTGCGGAAGGAACTCGTGCAGCGGGGGGTCAAGCAGACGAATGGTCGCCGGTTTGCCTGCCAGGGTTTTGAAGATGCCCTTGAAATCGCTCTTCTGGAAGGGAAGCAGCTTTGCTACGGCCTGTTTGCGGTCATCCAGTCTTTCGGAGAGAATCATGCGGCGCATGAAGTCGATGCGATTTCCGGAGAAGAACATGTGCTCCGTGCGGCAGAGACCGATGCCCGTGGCGCCGAAAGCGAGAGCCACCTGCGCCTGATCCGGGGAATCGGCGTTAGTGCGCACCTTCAGCTTTGCCAAACGACTGCACCATTCCATTACCCGGGCAAAATCGCGGTAAATGCCGCTTTTTTCCGGTTTAAGAGTCTTTTTCAGGAGAACCTGAATAACCTCCGAAGGCGCCGTCGGCAGCTCGCCGGCATAGACCAATCCTGCAGTTCCATCCAGCGAAAGAAAATCACCTTCCTTGTAGGTCACTCCACCGATACTAATGGCGCGCGCTGCGTAATCGATCTCCATATCACTCACGCCGCAGACACACACTTTGCCCATCTGGCGAGCCACGAGGGCCGCGTGACTAGAGAGACCGCCGCGTGCGGTGAGGATACCCTCCGCTGCGATCATGCCGCGAAGATCCTCCGGGGAAGTTTCCAAACGCACGAGAAGAACTTTTTCTCCGCGTTTTGTCGCCTCGATGCAGCGTGCGGCATTCAGATAGAAACGCCCGGAAGCTGCACCAGGACCGGCATTTAACCCCTTTGCGATGGGATGAGCTTTCTGCACGGCGGCATGATCGAAGATAGGCGCGAGAACCTGATCTACCTGATCTGCCGGAATGCGGCGCACAGCCGTTTTCCAGTCGATAAGCCCCTCGTGCTCCATCTCGCAGGCGATGCGAAAGGCTGCGATGCCGGTGCGCTTGCCGTTGCGAGTTTGCAGCATGTACACCTTGCCATCCTGGATGGTGAATTCGAAGTCCTGCATGTCACGGAAGTGGTCTTCCAACGTCTTGCGAATGCGGCACAGTTCCTCGTATGCCTCCGGCATGACCTGCTCAAGGTGCTGCACGGGGGCGGGTGTGCGAACGCCGGCCACTACATCCTCACCCTGTGCGTTCATGAGAAATTCTCCGTAGAATTCATTCACCCCTACCGCCGGATTGCGGGTGAAAGCCACGCCGGAACCGGAGCGGTCAGACGTATTGCCGAAGACCATGCACTGCACATTCACCGCTGTGCCCCAATCGCTCGGAATGTTGTATTTCTGGCGGTATGTGATGGCGCGCTCATTGTTCCACGAGCCGAATACCGCACCGATAGCTCCCCAGAGCTGCTCCCATACATCGGAGGGGAACGTGTGCCCCGTGCGGCGTTTTACAAGGGATTTGAAACGACCGACGAGTTCACGGTTGTCTTCCGCACTCAGGTCGGCATCGCTTACATTCGAGCCGTAGCGCTCCTGCTTCAGTTCGTGAATGACCATTTCGAAAGGCTCCAAATCCTCGCCTACATCCTTCTGCACCCCCATGACCACATCCCCGTACATTTGCACGAAGCGACGATAGCAGTCCCAGGCAAAACGGTCATTCCCCGTGGCGGCTGCCATAGCTTGCACCGTCTTGTCGTTCAACCCCAAATTGAGAATAGTGTCCATCATGCCCGGCATGCTCTCCCGCGCGCCCGAACGCACGGAAACAAGAAGGGGCATTGCATCCTGCGCGCCGAAACGGTAACCCACCAGCTCTTCCATCCGTGCGATTCCCTGCCGTACAAGATCTGCAAGCTCTTTCGGATAGGTCTGGTCGTTGTCGTAGTAGTATGTGCATACCCCCGTCGTGATAGTAAATCCCGGGGGCACCGGAAGTCCAATGCGTGCCATCTCCGCCAGATTCGCTCCCTTGCCTCCCAGCAACTCTTTCATCTTGCCGTTCCCATCCGCAGTTCCGCCGCCGAAATGATAGACTAATTGTTCTGACATATCGTTGCCTCTTATGTTGGAATGAATAAAGTGGCGGCATTATAGGCATGGTCCACTATGCTGTCAAGTCCCCATTGTGACGCGAACACCTAAAATATGCGATGCCTTACGACCTGTTTCTGCCTGCTCATCCGGAAGAAAGAGCCAACAAGCCGGGGCGTAGAGATGGCAGAGCAAACGCATTTGAAATGCGTTTGCTCATGAACCAGGTAGATGTACCATGGACCATGTACCGTGTACCATGTAGGAAATTTGGCGAGCTATGCTCGCGGAGTTGCGGGGCAGGAGCAAGACGAATTTCTGAAGTGACGCAGTTTTTTTGTCAGGAAAGGTTTTGGATAAGCTGAGCCGTCTTGCAGGCTTTGTGCAGTTCAGGCTTTGCGCGTTTTTTTTGGATTGTGAACGTGGGCGGGGACTTCTTGAGAGTCCTCATCATGATTGACCGCTTGCTGTCATGATTTTTGGTGCGTATCAATGATGATATCAGTTAACAAGAGCATTTTCTCTGTTGCTTCACTTCTCTCAAAGGCGTTTGCCTTGGTAGAGATGGCGTTTTGATGCGAAAGGGAATTTCCGAGCCGCAGGAGAGTTCAAGTGCACGGACGGTAGGAAGCAGCCCCTGATTTGTGAAGTTTTTGATTGGATTTATTGAGAGGGAGCAATTTTCTTCCAGTTGATTTTTTTGTTTCTGAAGTAGAATTCTTCGTCACGAGCGGAGATGGGGCGTAAAACGCGGCAGGGGTTGCCGACGGCAACAACGCGTGAGGGGATGTCCCCGGTGACCACACTGCCGGCCCCAATAACGGAATGATCGCCGATAGTGATTCCGGGGAGGATGCAGGCGCCGGCGCCTATCCAGCAGTTGATGCCGATATGGACCGGGGCATTGAATTGATAAGGCGAAGAGCACCGCAGTTCCGGAAGGACAGGGTGACCCGCAGTGCAGATTATCACATTCGGACCAAGCATGGTGCAATCGCCGATGTGTATGTGCGTGTCATCCACAAGGGAGAGGTTGTGATTGATGTACACATGGTGTCCGAGGTGGAGAAAGCAACCGCCCCAGTTCGCAAAAAAAGGAGGTTCTATGACGCTGTTTTCGCCAATTTCGGCCAGCATCTCGTGCAGAAGCATCTCGCGCTTCTCCACCTCATGCGGTCGGGTTTGGTTGCAGTCAAAGAGCAGTTCCATACGTTGTTTCTGTGCCTCAATCAGTTTCTCATCCGTTGTCTGATAGAGGGATCCATCGTGTAGCTGGGAGTGCGTATCCATGTGCTGAAACCGATTTTATTCTGCTGCTGCAGGAAAGGGTTGTCAAGTCCAGGGTAAACGAATTTCAGATGCGCTTGCTCTGAACAAATGCCCGGGGCAAATCAGGGCAATTCTGTTCGAAACTCGCGATTGTTGCCGAATGAGAAACCCTCTCTCATTAGCCTGATGGGTACGTATTTGCAATACGTATGTCAAGCCTCAATTTGATTTTTTTATTCTTCTTTTTCAATGTCTTATTAGGGAGGCTCGTATCTTCCAACTCGCAAAGTAAGGTTTGTTAAAGTTTTTCAGGCCTCACATAGTCAGTATCTTATGTATGTGCGGATACGTATTGCAAATACGTATCCTCTCCCCGGAGGCGCAGCAGCGGTAAGGATCATGCCGCAACAGCCTCCTTGAAGCAAATTTATCCTATACACACTATGAAACTTCATTTGCCTATCACTCTGTTCACCGCCCTCATGGCGGTGCTGACAACGTTGCCAAGCTATGCCAAATATGAGCTGCGAATCGGGGATAATGAGAT
>CANQGG010000004.1 GCA_947601655.1 uncultured Akkermansia sp. | reverse complement strand
TTGCCTCTTCTTGCACCATCTGCCATTTATTTACAGTTCTATCAAAAATCACCACTGTTGTAGGACATAGCCTATATTTTTTACCAAATTTTGAGGGAACAGTTTTTCCCACTCTTCTTTAAAATAACGCATCAATGAAGAACGGCACACCCAGGTCGCTCTTGCTTGTCCACGATACAAACGGGGCGTGTCAGATATGCGATCGCCTCCGCTGAGTATTTGGAGCAAGGTCTCTCTATCATTTACTATTTTTATTTCAATGTTTTTGCATTCGTCCTCTTTGATTTCATCTAACGAACAATATTTGTCTTTTTTCGTGCTAACAAGATTTGGATTATATTTATCGGGATATCCCGATTTTTCGTAGCTCTCGCGACATCCCTTAACATATCCAAAACATGGGCACTTTGTTTCTTTTGTATTCACGTATTTGAATTAATTTTTTGTTGAAGATAATACTTAAAATTCATTTGTTTGTTCTTGCAATTCACGATTAACCGTTTTCTCGAAAACCTTTCATGTCTTTCATTTGTTTTCTCAGGCGTCGTTTCTTTGAGGTGTAGTGTTTTCCCAGTTTGCCGCACAAAAGGTGGGAAGCAAAGCGAATCCTTTGATAGTCGACCCAACGAGTAATGGTTATCCATAAGCTTCTTGTCATTCTTGGATTCTTTTGACAATCACTCGACGCACTGCAAGGAAGAGGTAGACTCTTTTTGTTCGCATGAAAGAGAATGTAGGAGGTTAATACCTGCTTCATCACAGGTAAATTCCCAAAAATCGCCATTTCATTTGATCGTCGTTCCGCTAACTGGGGAGGTAAAATGGACTTATTGAAGAATGGTATCTTGTATACAGAAATGCCGTCAGTGTTATAAATTCGTACGTAGTCAACTACATTTTCATCACGTATAAGATATAAAAAATCACATACTTTTGTAGGATAAAACTGACGGATCGCACGCGAATGGTGCACTAGTTCATCTACTGAATATGAAAACTCACATGTTGCATGAACAAATAAGATTCTTTCGCTCTTTTGAATGTACGTAAGGGTTTTCCTCTTCAGTCGTTCCAAAATAGGATAATAGTGGTGCAACGATTCATCAAGGGGGAGGGAACGTTTGAAGAGATGGGATACACGGACATTATTCGTTTTGTCAATTATCCAATAGGAAGAGGCATCCTCCCCCCCCCTCCAAATAAGATTTTCTAAAAGTAAGAAATTATCAAAATTATTTGATAAACATTCACAGACAATTGGCATTGATATCGCTCCCAATGAATCAAAAAGTAAAGATTCACACTGAAAAAAATCTTTCAATGCCGCATACGTGTGACATCTTTCTCCAACGGGCACTACAAGATCGTATTCCATAAATACTTTTGAGGTAAATCTTATAAACTTAAATGGTTTGGCCAATAGGCATACTTTTAACTGCTTGAAAGACCCATGATCATATCGGTGACATGATCAAATTTGCACTCCGTGTTCGCAAAAAATAGGGAATCATGGAACCAGCACCCCTTATCCAAATGAGTTTTTCATATTATTCGATTTATTCACACTGCGTATTTGTCTCGGAGTTTTTTAAACTTCGGAATAAGTCCCATGGTTAATTTTGTCATAAGTTTGTATTTTTTATATTTTCTCAACCTGTTGGCATATGCTAAGGCTTGCTCCTTAGAATTGCTATATCCTAAGTGATATAATCCCCTAACTTGCATATCTTGAAATGATATTTTTTCACTCTCGAAGAATGGAGTCTTCTGCATATAATACCAAAACTCCTTAAATCCAGGAATTTCAATCCATTTCTCAACTGGACTGTAATAATACATACGTTTCCTCCACGGTTTAACATGTGGCATTGCAAAATGGATAAAAATGAAATCATTGAACTTGTATTCTTTTGTTAGCTTGAAATGTTCTTCAATAACCTTCATGTGTGCGTGTGGCTTCCCTTGCTGATAGTAGGAAAGATGGGATACAGTCATGTTAAACTTAGGATCGATGATTTTGTAATTATTTACTTCTAAAGTAAGATTTAATAGAAGTTCCTCCCAATTATGATATTTTTGAGTGTCAAAGTTTATCTTAATTTTTGAAATTTGTTCGCACATATTTCTTTCTCGCCACTGTTTGCAGTCGAGCACGACAGTTCCTATATTAAAATAGTAATGTGAAGGATTTAGACCTACTTCTCTGATTGCTTCATAGATAGAATTTATGTCCATGAAACAGTAAACCGGGACAGCGCCTAAAAGCTTTCCCTCCAAATCTATATCCCATAATGTTTTAATATCTCCCATGGCTATCATGTCCACATCGAGGAAGATCACTCGATCCAACTCTGGCTTCATATAAGGAATTAAAAATCTATCCGATGAAGCACGTGTGACATGACCAGAGGGAGAAGCAGGCATTGGAAAATAGTGTCGGTACTTTTCAACATCTATAAATTCTAAAGAGAAATTGTATTTTTTCTGTATGTCTTTGACTATCTGCTTGGCTAAATTACTTATACCAGAATCTACAATGTAGAAATCTATTTTCGATTCCGTGTTCTCCATAATGCTGATCATCAATGTGACCATGTACGGAGCATAATTGTTATCGGATGATAAAAAGACGGGAATTGATTCTGTTATTTTCATAGTTTGTCTAAGAATTTATTGATTATATTTTCACCCTCTTCCTTTAAATGGGGAAGGTAATTCCATAGAAGTTCTGTTCCTGCATATTTTTTAGCAATAACGTCTAAATCAGGATTCAGGGGATCAAATCCCCATTTTTCCCTCCAATATGCATAGTCTTGTTGTAAAATCCGTGCCCTCCATGATGAAATTCTTTTCCGAAAAAGGCGTTTGTACCACTTCTTTTTCCATGCATCCGGATTTCGTTTCCCGCGTAGAGTAAAACGATGACAAGCAAAAATATCAGGAAGATAAAAAACTTTCCTCCCATGCAACCGAAAAGACAAGTAGAAGTCATCATCTTCAATCCAAATGGGGTATTTGGGATCAAATCCCCCTATATCCCACGCTGTCTTTTTTTCACAAAAAGTTAACACACCAAGAGCCGTATCAACTTCAGAAACTTTGTCCATTACATGGGCAATATCATCGACAGGTACCGTTTTGTAATCCCAAAGCCTCTTCCCTATGGGCTCCTCAGGTACTTTTCCACGATCTAGAAGTCCCTCCTTGGAAATGACGGATCGTCCCAAAGCGTGTAACCAACCTTCATCTGAAATTACTTTAGAAGTAATTACGCCTATTTTATCCGGCGCTACAAAATAGAAATCTAAAAACTTTTCGACAAAGCCTTGAGTTTCCACGGTTGCATCTCCATCACAGCGAATAATGTACTCTCCTTTTGCGACGAAAAGAGCTTTATTCAATGCGTGGACAATCCCTTTATGAGATTCTTGAAATATCGTCATTCTTCGGATCTGACCACTTTGCTGCCACTTTTTAAGAATCTCCATGCCACGATCTTCTGATCCATCATCCGTGACAATAAATTCGTAATTTTCATATGTATTGTATCTAAGAAATTTAGTGAAGAACAAGTTCAGAACATGCTCATTGTTGTAATTGGGGAGAATAAAAGATACGAGAGGGGTATGTTCCATATTATTATTGGAGAAGTTGAATTGAAGAAGTGGGTATGACACATTTTTGACTACCTAAGATATAGCATAAGGGAATTTCTTTCGAGGTAGATTCTCAAGCAAAAAAAACTTCCGACTTGCAGTATCCAGCGCACGGATCTCATCAACAGTGTTGATAGCTAAGGATGAAGTATTCATCTGGGTTTATTGCAATGATCACGTACAAATTCCTGTGACTTCAAGCAAGATGTATTAATGAAATAGCCTCTCTGATGTCATTCTTGATTCTCTTTTTCCTTTCCTTGAGCTTTTGATGCGCTCTCCCCCACCAGCAAAACAACAAAAGGAACTTAGTTCGGCGAAGTTCCTTCCTAAACCTCGGAAGTTCGAGGATCATTTTGAGTACATATTTTATTTGGCGATAATTTTGAGCAGTAATGGCCTCCAGTTTTAAGTTGGTATGCCGATTCAAGAAATTGATTCTCAGATCATCATAATAGGGAGTCAATTTGGCGTAAAACCAAAATTCGTCAAAGTGTGTTATACGTGAGTTTGGATAATATCCTCCCTTAGTGGTATTCCAAGGTTTTTCGGAACCACCCCAAAAATGATGGATGCAGATACCATCACTCAGTGTAACATCCGCTTCAAAATGGAAGAACCGAATACTTTTTTCAAAATCTTCAAGCGTTGCTTTTTCCTTCGGAGAGAGTTCCAACTTGTTCTTCAAATAGTTATACGAAAAGACTGAATGACAATTATATTTGTGAGCTAAAACTTTATAGCCTCCGTTATTATAAGCAAAATGGTTTAAAATAATCTCGTCCGGGGTTGATGGTATTTCTACCTTTTGAGCTATTTCCATCAGCTCTTTAAAAATTTCCTCATTTGAATGCTTGAGCATTCGCCATTCATGATAATCAATAAGAAGGACGCCTGAATTAAAATATTTATAATTTGAACTAAGAGCATCAGTCGGGATCTTCGCTCTTTCTCGAAGCTTTTCAAGTGTCGTATATCTGTCAACGACGAGCGGAACAGCACCGAATATATGCCCTTCTAGGTCCTCATGCCATAATTTTGCTATATCGTCCAACAGAATGAGATCAACATCCAAATAGATAGCACGATCGAGGTGAGGAATGAGTTGCGGAACAAGCAGTCTGTTACATGTTGACAAGCTCACGTAATAACGAGATTCTAATTTTATTTCTGGGAAAAAATCCTTGGCATGAACATCGATGTATTCTATAGAAAAATTCTGTGTTATTCCTCTGAAAGCTTCCTCAATAAGTCTTTTATTTGCTGGGGAAATACTGTCACATAGTACATAGAATTCAATAAAAGCATTAGTATTATAAAGAATACTCACGCCACAAGTGGCTATAAACTTGCAGTAGCCATCGTCACTAGAAAGAATAACGGGGATCTTTTCCGAATCACCCGTTTTCTTATGAATCTTCGTCGGGTCTGGTGTCGGTAAATTATAGATGGTGTCAAAGAAATTCAATACCGTTTTAATTTGTTGGTTGTCCATTTTCTGTCTCGCTGTTAGCTTATTCAGATGTGCCAGGAGTATTAAAACTTTGTAAGAGCCTCTTTAATCGTTTGATCCATATTGAGGTAGCGGTAAGAGGCGAGGCGACCGAGGAAGTGAGTATTGGGAAGGGAGGCGGCGAGTCGAGAGTATCGTTCGTAGAGGGCGGCGTTTTCCGGAGAGGGGATGGGGTAGTAGGGTTCGTTCTTGCCGGGAGAGTAGGCGCAGGGGTACTCGCGCGAGATGGTGGTGTGCGGCGTTTCCTCGTTTAGGTAGTGCTTGTACTCCACACTGCGCGTGTAGTCATAATTGCAGGGGAAGTTGATCTGTGGACCGGACTGCGCAAACTCTCGCGGCAGGTTGCGGAACTGAAGATCCAGGCTGCGGTAGAGAAGCGCCCCGAACTCATAGTCGAAAAACTCGTCGATCGGTCCCGTGAAGAAAAGACGGTCGTAGGAAATCTTCCCCTTCACATCCGACCAATTCGTGTTGAGACGCACTTCTATGAGCGGGTGATCCAGCATTCTCCTCGCCATCGCCGTGTACCCCTCGGCGGGAATCGCCTGGTAGGTGTCGCGGAAATAGCGATCATCCCGCCCAACGCGCACCGGTACGCGAGCGCTCACGGAGGCGTCCAGCTGCTCCGCCGTCAGCCCCCACTGCTTCATCGTGTACCCGGCAAACACCTTCTCGTAGATGAAATCCGCCAGCAGATGCAAATCCTCATCCTTCGTCTCGCGCAGCTTGAGGATGGGCACATCCGTGTTGAATCCGAAAGAGGCAATCAGCTTCTCCTCGATGCGGGTCGCCATCGTACGCGGGAAGAGCGTATGCAGCGAGTCGAGGTTGAAGGGCACGGGCACTTCCGTGCCGTCCACCACCGCCTTCACCCGATACATGAAAGGATGCCATTCGGTGAAGCGGCTCAGGTAATCCCACACCTCTTTACTGTTGGTGTGGAACACGTGAGGTCCGTACTTATGCACCGTCACCCCTGTTTCGGGATCCTTTTCATCGTAGATATTGCCGCCGATGTGGGCGCGTTTGTCGATGATGAGCACGGGCTCCCCGAGCTGGGAGGCGATGCGCTCCGCCACGACCATGCCGGACAGACCGCAGCCTACCACCAAGTTCTTTACGTGTTCCGATTGGGATGTGCTCATCGTCAGATTAAAAGCGTCGGTGTTGCTCCCACTGCCAGGCGGTGGAGAGGATGGACCGGATATCGGTATGGCGCGGCTGCCAGCCGAGAATGGAACGCGCGGCGGCGTTGTTGGCAAAGAGCCGTGCGGGATCTCCGGGACGCCGCTCCGCCAATTCCTTAGGGCAGGGCTTGCCGCATACCTCTTCGGCGGCGTGAATCAACTCCAGCACACTCGTGCCGCAGCCCGTGCCGAGGTTGATGCAGCCGGAGTAGTCTTCCAATTTTTCCAGCGCGAGGCGGTGCGCCTCCGCCAGGTCCTCCACGTGGATGTAGTCGCGGATGCAGGAGCCGTCCGGCGTGTCGTAATCCGTGCCGAACACGCGGATGCAATCCCGCTTGCCGGCGATGGCTTGCAGTACCAGCGGAATCAGGTGCGTCTCCGGGTCGTGCGCCTCTCCGATGCTGCCGTCCTCTGCGGCTCCGGCGGCGTTGAAGTAGCGCAGGGCGATGTGTTGCAAACCATAGGCGCGTTCGTAGTCCGAAAAAATCTGCTCCACCATGAGCTTGCTGCGCCCATAGGGGTTGATGGGATTCTGCGCATGTTTCTCATCGATGGGCGTGTAACGCGGCTCGCCGTAGGTGGCGCAGGTGGAGGAGAAGACGATCTTCTTCACGCCATGCTCCAGCATAGCGTCCAGCAGGTTGAGCGTGCCGACCACGTTGTTTCGGTAATACTTGGCGGGTTTGGTAACGCTCTCGCCCACGTAGGCGAAAGCGGCGAAGTGCACCACGGCGCCGATGTCGTACTTTTCAAAGAGAGTTTTCAAGCTGTCCGGGTCCAACAAGTCGGCCTTTTCAAACACTGCACGGGAGTCCACCGCCTCGCGGTGTCCGTAGATCAGGTTATCGGCCACTACCACGCCGTAGCCACGATCCAGCAAATGCCGCACCGTATGCGAGCCGATGTAGCCCGCTCCTCCCATCACCAGGATCTGTTTGTCTTCTTCCTTCATCGTTTCTTAAAGAAGCGGAAGTCCAAGATATGACGCGACCGCAGCTCGCTTGCCACACGTTTCCAGTCCGCCGCATCAAACTGCGGCCATTCCGTGAGGATGACCAGCACATCGGCCCCCTGCGCCGCGCTGTACATGTCCGACGCGTACCGGACGGTGTCTCCCAGAATCCGCCGCGCCGTCGTCATCGCTTGCGGGTCATAGACGCATACGTCCACGTGATGGCTCGTCAAACGCTGCACAATCTCCACGGCAGGACTCTCCCGGCAATCATCCGTCCCCTCCTTGAAGGCCAGTCCCCAGACGGCTATCTTCGGAGAGGGTATGTCCTCGACCTCCTTCAGAACGCGCTGCGCCATGTTCTCACGACGTTTCTTGTTTCCCTTGATGGCGGTACGGATGAGGGAGAGTTCCACACCCAGCTTGCGTGCCATGTATTCGATGGCCTTCGTGTCCTTGGGGAAGCAGGAGCCGCCATAGCCGGGACCGGGTTTGAGGAATGCCGGACCGATGCGGGAATCCAGCCCCATGCCTTGCGCGACCTCGTGGATGTTAGCTCCCGCCGCTTCGCAGAAGTCCGCCATCTCGTTGATGTAGTGAATCTTTACCGCGAGAAAGGCGTTGGAGGCATATTTGATTGCCTCGGAGGAACGGCGAGCCGCGAAGAGGAATCGGGGTGCGTTAGTCATAGGGGCGTAGAGTTCCCGGATGAGTTCTCGCGCTCTTACTGATTCGGTGCCCACGACGATGCGCACGGGGTGAAAGAAGTCATGCACAGCATAGCCCTCTCGCAGAAACTCCGGCAACGAAATAACTTCCACATGTGCTTTCGGATTGGTTTTGCGAATCCGCTTTTCGACTTCATCACCTGTGCCGACCGGCACTGTCGATTTGACGGCTACAACGGCCTCGGAAGGCAGGAAGGGAGCAACCTCCTCCACCGCTCCAAACAGGTAGCGCAAGTCAGCCTGGCCGGTTCGACGATCCGGAGGAGTCCCTACTGCCAGCAAGATGAGTTGCGCGCCGCGCACGCCCTCCTTCGTGGAGTCGGTGAAGGTGAGACGACCGGACCGCAACCCGGACTTGAGAAGATCCTCAAGCCCCTCTTCAAAAAGCGTCACCTGACCGGAGCGAAGTCTCTCCACCTTTTCGCGGTCGCAATCGATGCAGGTGACATCGTGTCCGAGCTTCGCGAGCCCCGCTCCCGTGGGAAGTCCCACGTATCCTGTTCCTATGATAGCAATCCTCATGCTCTGTTGATTTGTGTTCTGAAGTATTGAATTGTGGCGTCCAGCCCCTGTGCTAACGGCACTTGTGGACTCCAGTGCAGTGCGCTTTTCGCCAGACTGATATCCGGTCTCCTCTGCGTGGGGTCATCCGACGGCAGCTCGCGATGCACGAGCTTGGAGCTGCCTCCCACCTTTGCCAGCACGATGTCTGCCAGCTCGCGTATGGTGAACTCCCCGGGGTTGCCCAGGTTTACCGGACCGGTAAAGGAGGCATCCTCTACCGCCATCATGCGTACCATGCCCTCGATGAGGTCGTCCACGTAGCAAAAGGAGCGCGTCTGGCTTCCATCGCCGTAGATGGTGATGTCTTCTCCCCGCAATGCCTGACAGATGAAGTTCGATACGACGCGCCCGTCCTTCGGATCCATCTTCGGTCCGTACGTGTTGAAGATGCGGATGACGCGGACGGAGACGCCTTCGTGGCGGTGATAGTCGAAGAAAAGGCTCTCGGCGCAGCGTTTGCCCTCGTCGTAGCAGGAGCGGATGCCGACAGGGTTGACGTTGCCGCGGTAGGTTTCCCTCTGCGGATGTTCCAAAGGCTCGCCGTACACCTCCGAGGTGCTGGCCTGCAGGATGCGTGCCCCGTACGCCTTGGCGAGCTCCAGCATATTGAGAGCCCCCAACACGCAAGTGCGGGTGGTGTCGATGGAGTGACGCCCCTGATACGCCGGCGGTGAGGCGGGGCAGGCGAGATTGTAGATCTCATCTACGTGCTCGCCCGGGTCGAAAGGATTGCAGACATCGTGCTCCACGAAGCGGAAGTTCGCATTTCCCTGCAATTCCGCGATATTCTCCATGCGCCCGGTGTAGTTGTTGTCCAGGCAGATCACGCGCCGTCCCTCGCGCAGCAGGCGCGCGCAGAGATTGGAGCCGAGGAAGCCCGTTCCACCTGTGATAAGCGTTGTCATCATAAAATCATTTTCCTCCCCTCCTTCTTCATAAGACTGAACGTTCCTCACTGACCCAGGGGAAGAGGTACGGAGAAAGCTACCTCTCCAGGGCACCAGTGAGTTTCCTGACGTGGTAGATCCCCCGCTCCCACGAGTCGGAAACCAGGGACTTCTCGGGGACGATGCTCTCTGCGGTCCCATTGTCCGGGATGATGTACCATCCTCTCTTTGCGGGGTCCGGAAAGGCTATGTACAGGTTCTTCTGTTTCCGCACGGCTTCCCTTTCAACGGCAGGGCGTCCCTTGATTTGCAGCAACATGACCCTTCCCCGATAATCCAACCGCGATGAATCGAGACAGGCTATCACGTCGGCGCACCACGCATCATTTGTCACGCGTTGGCATTCGAATCCATAATCCGCCAGCAGGGACATCAGCTTCTGAACGTTGTAGGCTTCCTTCCCTTTATCGCTCAGATCATTGTAGTAAACCGGCTCCGGACCGCCGACCCACGCCGGGACCGTTTCTCCCTCGGCGGAGCTTTCCCCTGCCATCGGCGGATCGCCCTGCGGCTCCTTCATGAGGGAGAAGACGATATCCGTGTCGCTCTGCGTCACGGCCGAGAAGATTTCCCCCTTTCTGTGATCCGTGTAGAGCGAGTATTTCTCCGATGTTGAGCCCTTATCGAGAACGTTGACAGCATGCTCGTGAAAGGCTTTCTCAAGCTCCGCCGCCGGAGCCGAGAAGATGCGCTTGTCTCCGTTGATGGCACACACAAACCAGAACCTCGCGTTGTTCCTGGCAGCCTCGTTCAGCTTTTTCGTCCGTATGTTCATCCAGCAGCGCTCTTCGTTCGCCAGGCATGGCCTGGCGGCATAGACGGCATATCGGTATGGCAATTTAACCTTCACGGCAATATCTGTTGAATTTTGAACTGAACTCCTCTGCTGCTTCCCACGGGATCATAAAATTCCTCTTGTCATTAAGCACCACAATCGCCACATCGGTCCGAATCGCATTACTTCGGCGAGAGGCAATTGCATCAGGCGCAACTGACCGCGCCACGTCCTCGTGCGGTAAAAGACTCTGCGAAGCGCCCATTGAATCGACCTTTCCGTGCAGGCCTTCTCGTACCCCGCAGCTTCCAGTCGTGCAATGGCATGCTTTACCGCGGTCAGCAAACGCTCTCCTTCCTCGAGTACCTCCTTGCCGTGCAGAAACGAAACGAGCGCTCGGGCTTCTTCTTCATCCACTTTGAATTGTTGGGTCAGTGACTTTGTCTGTATCCGGCAGGCTATTTCCTCCTGTTCTTCTCTCCTCGGGAGGAACTTCTTTTTGCGGTACCTCACCAGAACCTCATCCATCTTTCCAAACTCCGTCCTGCCCAGGAGGTCCAGCCACATCTTGTAGTCTTCCGCAGGAAAACAATTTGTAAAGCTTATGCCCTCCCGACGAAGAACCTCCCGGCGCACCATCACCGAGGAAGTGCAGTATACGTTGCCCACGAGCAGCAGATCGCATTCAATCTGTTCGGAGCAATTTCCCTCCCGAAGACGCTCTGTTCGCCGGGGATGCTCTGCATCTCCTACCCGCGTGCCAACCAGACCGATGCCCGGGTGACTTTCCATGTACTCTACCTGCTTCTTCAATCTTTCCGGCAGGGAAATGTCATCCGAATCCATAAAGGCGACGTATTGCCCGCGCGCTATCTTCAATCCCTCATTGCGTGCTATGGCCGCCTTCATGTTCTCTTCCAACCGCAGGTGCACGATCCGCGAATCTTTATATTCGCTGAGCTGACACTGAGTGGCCTCATCCGAACCGTCGTCAATGATGATGAGTTCAAAATCACTAAGCGTTTGCCCCAGGATGCTTCCTATGGCCGTATCGAGCCATTCCTGCCGCGTGTTGTGCACAGGCATGATCACAGATACCCTTGGCTCTTCCTGCCCTTTGCTTTTCGCATTCGCGAGATCTGTCGATTTTTGCTGAAGCATATACCGGAAACACCAACGCCGGTAGTGTATCTCTTTCCTAATGCGATGCGCTGTATGGATTTTAATTACTACTTATCAATCAATAAATTATATGAATAGCTCCTTCACGATTCCAACAACCGCGCCTTTTCCTTTTGTCTTTTTCAAAATTCCCAAATCCCGCGTAGCTATGCGATTTTTTTTGTTTTTGGACTGTACATCGCATTAGGAAAGAGATATACACCAGGAAAAACGATGCAATTATTTTAGTGTAATATAGTTGAGAAAATATCACCTGAAGAGAGCTAATAGGGCGCGGGAGGGGAGATCGGCTCTCTCGACGAGATGAAAGGTCTGAAAAGGGAACTTCACATCCTCGAAAAACGAGGGCCAATCCTAATGATCCAAAGCCGGTAGAACTACAAGTGTGGGATGCAAAAAAGAGCAAACGACCGTTTTCAAATGTGCGTAAAAAACGCTTGCAGCGCACGGAAGGTAGTGATTAAATGCCGGGTATGTGGGGACGATTACCGCAGAAAGATCCGGAACCGTTGCTGCTACCGGCGGCTGAGAATTGGAAAAACCCGGAGGATGTGGAGAAGTACGCTGAGGAATGTCTGGAGTTATGCGTGTCGCCGGGCTGGACCATGCGATGGGATCGCGCGGTAAAACGCCTGGGATGCTGTCGACTCAACGAGAAAGTCATCTCATTTTCGCGGTATTTCGTGGAGGCGTATTTGGAGAAGGATCCGGAACTGATACGCCGCACAGTGCTGCACGAACTGGCGCATGCCCGTGCCTGGGAGAAGTACCACGAACGCGGTCACGGCGCTGCGTGGCAGCGCGCCTGCGCTGAGCTGGGAATAGCGGGGGAACGAGCCGCATGCGCATGCGAGGATTTTTCACCCACGCGCCCTGGGCATGAGAGAAAAGCGCGTTACGCTCTTTGTCACAAGGAAACGGGCGAGGTATATCGGTACTATTACCGAAAGCCACGGCTCAACGAACGGCGCCTGCGCTACAGCTACATGCCCGGGCAGAAGAAGGAAACGCTCGGAAAGCTTCACATTGTTAATTTACAAGACAATGCAAGCATTCACGAATAAACTCCGTCTTTCCTAAATACTGCCCTTGCTCGCTCTCAAATTCCTCTCGGCTTCATCCTCGATGTCGTCAGCGCGATCTCCATCGCCGGACATGCGCCAGAACTCGGCAATTTTGAACATAATGTCATGAGCCTTGCTGATGGCGAAGTAGTCATTCGTCTCGTAAGCGCGTTTGCCGTAGTAAGTCATAGCATCTTTAGCCGCCGTGCGCCAGGCTGATTGCACGAGGGCTTCCTGTTTCTTCTCGTTCAGTTTCTCATTACCCTGCACAGCCTCAGTGTATTCACCCAGCATAGCCTTGTAGACAGTGAGAATAGTCATAAACACATCCGCACGCGAGGCATATTGCTTCATGAGGGACTTGAAGAAAGAAGCCAGCTCTTTGGCATTTCCATTGCGAGCAGGAATTTCCGCCTGCCTCCGCAAGGCCTCGGAAAGCAGATCCATACGCCCGGTATCAACGAACATGGATATCTTCCGCGTGTCCTTTTTGAGAACGTTCTTTCTGGCATTGTCACTCTTCCCCTCCATGAGCTTGGAGGTCTGAATATTCTGAGCCAGATCAATGAGCTCACTGTTCTTCTTGTAGAGCCGTGAGAGTTCAGAGTGCACCTTTTTCCAATCTTTTTCCGTCACGAGTTCATCGCCGCATTGCTCCATCATTCTGATGCGGTTGTGCCATGCGGCGGTGAGAAGCGGGAAGTTGGAAGTAACGAATTTCGCCGCAGCCAGAGACTGCTCTTTGCAATCAATGTGCCCCAGGTAAACCGACAGCATGATACCGTCCGCCGCCATGGCCAGCTTATCGCCGCTAAGCCTGTTATTGCTGTCCAGCAAGGTTGATTCATGCTGATAGAAACCGGAGCACGGATTAAGATAACGCCCCGTATTGTAGCCATAGGACCCTGTCGTGGTCCAGCCTTTATCGCCGGAGAGCAGAGCGACCCAAGCATGGGGTCCTCGATCGCCATCGCCGACAATGATGACTGCAGGTATGCCTTTGCACTTGGCAGTACATGCCGTATAGTAAGCCTGATCTCGACAAACTCCTCCCAATTTTTTGATTTCGTCGAAGGTATATTTTTTGTAGGGGTCAGAATTCTGCGTAGCGCGCTCCATCATGTACTCGATGGAAGCATAGGCGTCTCCCCAGTTGTCACGACGGAAGCGCATTTTCTTTTGCACATAATTTATCTCTGACTGAGGAAGACGAAGCTGCACCACGTACAGGAGGTCACTCGGTGAAAGCTTCTTGATATCGGTGAGCAAGTTGCGCTTTTTATCCGCCTCTCGGAAGTAATTGTAGAGCTCGGTAATGCTCAGCAGAGGCTCTGTGCATTGGCGCAGCATGGGCTTCTGCTCTGCTATTTCCTTCCGTACCAGGGAGCAGGCAATCGCCAGGTTCAGGTACTGCATGCGTTCCTTGGCAGGGGTGAGTTGCCAGATCGTGTAGAAGACTGTCAGTGTGTAGGGCACCTGAGAGCTGGCGCCAGAGTTCAGCTCAAAGTTTTGCAGCAGGCGGTGCAACACGCGTCCATTACCTTGCAAGAGCCAGCTGATGAAAGCATCCGGAGACAGGTCCTCCTTATTCGGATCTTGCCACGCCGGAGCGAGCACCTCCTGCGGATCCGCAGTGCCGAGTAAATCAGTCAACAGACATAGATCAAGCGACGGAAGAAAAATTTTAGATGTTTTGCAGGCAGTATAGTTGAAACGATCAGCAGAGATGATATTCGGTGCAGCAGCACGAATCCTGCTCTTGAGTACAGATATAAGTTGACTCAACTCATGTTTTCTGATGGCAGAATCGACCAGATTGACCCATGTCTTTGTGGCTTCAGAAGAGGCATTCAACAGATCCGGAACATCGCTATAGACGCCGTAGTTCGAGGGTTCGCCGGGGAGAACTTCAGAGCTTGTTTGATCCTGTGTAGACTGCTCGGTCTGAGACGGAGCATCTTCCTGCGCCTGAGCAAGGGGATACAGTAGTAAGGAGAGCATAAAAATGCTCCGCCGCCAAATTTTCCACGGGTTATAAGCTCCGAACATGATGGGGAAGGAAATTAAGGATGTGGAGATGCAAGCGTCTCAGCGGGTGTAGATAGCAACACTGAATCCCTCCATAGGGAGAGGAGTACCTCGTGCGGTGAAGAAATGCTCAAAAGGAGGGAAGAAGGTATCGGCCTCATAGCAACCGGGCACGTGGGAAACATGCAACTTACCCATAAACGGCAGCAGCAGCTCGTAAATCTGCGCTCCCCCGATGACCATCACCTCCGGATCTTGCAATTCTATTTGTTCCAGCTCGGCGAGGTTATGAATCACGCGAGCGCCCTCCGCCTGATAATCCACGCTGCGTGTAAGCACAATATTCTGCCGGCCGGGAAGAGGGCGCCCCAGGCTTTCGAAGGTTTTACGCCCCATCAGGATCGGATGCCCCATCGTGACTTGTTTGAAGTGTCGCAGATCTGCCGGCAAGCGCCAGGGAATGGTGCCGCGCAGACCAATGCCACGACGGTCATCCATGGCGACCACGCCTGTGAACTGCGGAATCATACGGAGATGGGGGCTTTAATGTGCGGGTGGGGATTGTAGTTTTCCAGCGTGAAATCTTCGTAATGGAAAGCATCGATTTGCCTCACCTGAGGATTCAGACGCATAGTGGGCAAAACTCGTGGCTCGCGGGTAAGCTGCAGCCGCGCTTGTTCCAGATGATTGGCGTAAAGATGCAGATCCCCAAAAGTGTGTACAAACTCCCGAGGTTCGTAATCGCATACCTGCGCCACCATAAGCAGCAGGAGGGAGTAGCTGGCAATATTGAACGGCACGCCGAGGAAGAGATCACAGCTACGCTGGTAGAGTTGCAGGCTTAATCCATGGCGTCGCCCCGGCTCCCGGGCGGGGATCACACAAAATTGAAACAGACAGTGACAGGGAGGGAGAGCCATACTATCCACCTGCGCCACATTCCAGGCGCTGACGATGTGACGACGACTCCAGGGATTTTCCTTCAGCCCGCAAATGAGGCGATCGATCTGATCAATGCTGCCACCGTGGCCATCAGGCCAATGGCGCCACTGCGAACCGTACACGGGCCCCAGTTCGCCGTTTTCATCAGCCCATTCATCCCATATTGTAACGCCATTTTCTTGCAGATAACGCACATTGGTGCTGCCCATGAGGAACCACAGCAGCTCGTAAATGATGGAGCGCAGATGCAATTTTTTCGTGGTGAGACAGGGGAAACCTTCTCGCAGATCAAAACGAACCTGACGTCCGAAAACGCCAATGGTTCCCGTACCGGTGCGATCCTCACGGGCCACGCCATGCGTCAGCACATCATCCAGCAGCTCGAGGTATTGTTTCATGAATTATCGTTGGAGGGGGAGGAAAGATCACAGATCCAACGCCTCGCGGATTTGTGTCGCGAAATTCCGAGCTTTTTCGGCGAAGCTGAGTTCGGGATTCTTGTAGAGTATGCCGCGAGAAACATTGATGAGCGCCGGCGCTTTATGGCTTCCGCCTTTCAGCGCGCTAAGCTCTCCACCCTGTGCGCCGAGTCCCGGAATGAGCAAGGGGGCATCCGGTAATTCCGACAGCAGGCGACCATCCGCATTCGTGAGCCCCACTACGAGCCCCACTTCCGTCATGGCTCCCTCTCGGCGCGCGCGCTCCACCATGTCGCCGACGAGGCTGTACACCTTGCGTCCATCCGCCAGCCGTTGGCGTTCGATATCCGCTGCGCCTCCATTGGATGTGACGCAGAGCAGATAGACGGCTTTTCCCTCACAGCTGAGGAAGGGCGCCAGAGTATCGTAACCCATGAAGGGGTTGAGTGTAACAGCATCCGCCTGCAGTTTCTCGAGGTAGGCACGAGCGTAATATTTCTGCGTTTCTCCGATATCGCCGCGCTTCACATCCAGCACCACAGGAATATCCCTCGGCATGTCCTTCATGAGACCGTAAAGGAGGTCCATACCACCCAATCCCATAGCCTCAAAATAGGCAATATTCGGTTTGTATGCGGCGGCAAACGGCGCAGTCTCCTCCACTACCTGCCGTAACCAGCGCCCCGTAGCGACAAGATCATCCCCCTCCGGGCGCGGATCAAGCCCTACGCAGAGAGCCGATTTCACCGCCGCAATTCTGGCTGCCAGTTTTTCCGTATACCTCATGCCGATAGCATAGCATAAAGATCACCACTGTGCAAGCGCATTGGAATTGGGTGCAGGGCAAACGTATTTGAGGAAAGTGAAGCAACAGAGAAAAATACTCTTGTTAACTGATATCATCGTTGATACGCCCCAAAAATCATGACAGCAAGCGGTCAATCATGATGAGGACTCCCAGGAAGTCCCTGCATACTCTCATCATTCGAAAAAACTTCGCAAAGCCTGCAAGACGGCTCAGCTTCCAAAAACCTTTCCGCTCCCAAAACCGCATCGGTTCAAAAATTCGCCTTGCTCCTGCTTCGCAATTCCGCGAGCACAGCTCGCCAAATCTCCTACATGGTCCATGGTCCATCGGTACATGGTCCATCGGTCCATGGTACATGAAGGGGTCCATGAGCAAACGCATTCCCAATGCGTTTGCCCTGGAATTGGGCGCTCAGGCGGTCGCATCAAAGAAATCATCTGTCTCCTGAATAGACCAATTGCCGCGCTACACCACCGTCTCTTCGAGGCAACGCATCTGCATGATCCATCCTCCCTTGCAGCTACCGAGCGTATTGCAAATAAAGTGCAAAGGTCAATCTTCTTGTCAATCGCGGCGGTATACAGCAAAATGGAGGAGCCGGAACCGAACGGAAAATGGATCAAATCATCATACATGTGGATATGGATGCATTCTTCGCTTCCGTAGAAACGAGGGATAATCCTGCATTGCGCGGAAAGCCGTTGATTGTCGGGGCTCTGCCGAGAGAGCGCGGGGTAGTGGCAACATGCAGCTACGAGGCCCGGAAATATGGGGTTCATTCTGCCATGAACATCAAAGAAGCCTACAGACTCTGCCCCCATGGTGTCTACATGCACCCGAACATTGATAAATACAGAGCTGTGTCCGCTCAACTCCGTGAGATATGGAATACGTATTCCTCGGCAACAGAGACCATAGCCCTTGATGAGGCTTATTTGGACGTGACTAAGCAGGCGGGAAGTCCGGAAGGAGCACGCAGAATCGCTCAGACCATTAAGCAACGCACGCGAGATCAGTTGGGGCTCACTTGCTCCATCGGCGTTGCCTATTCCAAAACAGCAGCAAAAACGGCAAGTGAAGAAAAGAAACCCGATGGATATTTTGAGATCCTCACGCCTGAAGACTTCGTAAACTTGATTATCGATCGCGACGTGAGCGTCATCTACACCGTCGGGGAACGGACGGCGCAGAAATTGCACGCCGCGGGCATTCGCACGGTCCGAGACATCCGGGAGCATGGCAAAACGGTCATCCGTCTCCTCGGGAAGCAGGGACAATGGATCACGCGGCTCGCGCTCGGTATCGACGAGCGGAAGGTGACGCCCTATCGTCCCCAGGATGCAAAATCCATCAGTCGGGAGGTTACATTTCAGGACGATGTACACAACTTTGAGCTGCTCAAAGATATCCTCGTCCTGCTCGCATTATGCGTGGAGCGCCGGGCAAAGCGACACGACCTGCGAGGCAGCGGCGTAACCCTGAAATTAACCTATGCCGACATGAAGGGCATTACCCGCTCTCGGAGCGCATTGGTCTGCGATTCCGCTGCTGCAATCTACCGGGAAGCAGTCCGACTTCTGGAAAAGGTGGAGAAGCGTCCTGTGAGGCTCGTCGGCGTTGGCGTGTACAATTTATCCGGCGAAAGAGAGCAGCAGCTCATTATGGAGAGTCTCTTCTCCGAAAGCAAGGGCGAACAAGATGAGGAGATAAAGCAGTTGCTCGACGCGTTGCAGAAACGATATGGCTTGGATTTTGCGGGACACCTGGAGCAAATATACCAGATGGATACGCTCCACAAAACTGTGGAGTACATGAGAAAACACTTTTGACAACGAGCGACGACAGACGCATCCATGTGCCCACAGTTTCAGTCAAAAACGGTCTGCCAATTCGGATCATCGGCCGCCAGAAAACACATCTCAATTTGCGCCCGCGTGTTTTTCTCCTGGGCGAGATCAGGAAGCTCATCCATGGAGAAATAACGACTTTCGGTGGTCTCGAGATTCTCGCGAAAGCATCCGCCGAGGAGTTCACAGAGTACAAACACCTTGCAAATGTTGTAAGCATACGGCGGAGAATTGTGCTTGTTCCTGTCATGCAGAGCGATGAGGCGCAAAGCGCGAACCTCTAATCCGGCCTCCTCCCGCACCTCTTTTTCCGTGTTGCTCCGCACAGACTCCATGACGTCCACCCAGCCGCCGGGCAGCGACCACAAACCGCTGCGTTCACGAACGAGGAGGATTTTTCCCCCTTGGAAAATCGCCGCGCGCGTGTCCAGCTTCGGAGTTTGGAAACCGGATTCATTGCAAAAGAGATTTCGGACAACCTCCATGGGCATGTCACATCCGTCACTTACCATCTGCGCCGCAATTTCTCGAATGCGTTTAAAACGCTCCTGATCAAAATGATCCTTTGAGTAAGCAAGACCAACTTGAGCGATAAATTGGAGTTCCTTTGCCCAATCGATCCATCGAGGGTAGGGTTTTGCAGGCATAGAGTCATGCTACACCTATCGACAGAGAAGAACAACAAAAATAGCAAAGCGCGTGGGATTGAAGAGACTCAGGAAGCGGAGGAAATCTCCTCTTTTCATTTCCGTACCGGTATGGTACCATGGGTTCATGCGCAAGACGTTTGCCATTGATTCGTTGGGGTGTGCCAAGAATCTTGTTGATTCGGAGCTCATGGCGGATCGGCTGTTGGCGGCCGGATACAAACAGGTAGGAGCAGACAAAGCGGAACTGCTTCTCGTGAACACATGTGCGTTCATCGACTCCGCGAAGCAGGAAGCTATCAATACTACGCTGGCACACGCTCGCAGACGGGAAAAAAGGGCAAACCCGGGCGGACAAAAAATCATCATGACGGGCTGTCTCTCGCAGAGGTATGCTGAGGAGCTGCGTAACACAATGCCGGAGGTAGATGCTTTTGTTGGCGTCGACAATGAGCCGGATATCGTGCGCATTGCAGAGGAAGTCCTGACGGGGAATGAAAGGAAAATTTACTGCACAAAGGTTTCGAAACTGCTGCCGGACTACGGAACCAGAGAATTTCACTACACCCCACCGCATTTTGCCTACGTCAAAATTGCGGAAGGGTGCAACCACGCCTGCGCCTACTGCGCCATCCCCCGCATCCGTGGAGGGTACAGAAGTCGCCCCATGGCCAATGTACTACGAGAAATCCGCTCACTCGTTGAGCGTGGGGTAAGGGAAATTAACATCATCGCTCAGGACACCACCTACTACGGCATGGATCGCCCGGCAAGCGGAGAGAATCTCTCCGCCCTTCTGCGCGCTGCTAATGAACTACAAGGCGACTTCTGGCTGCGAGTGCTTTACACCCATCCCGCGTACTGGACCGACTCGCTTATCACCACCTTTGCTGAATGCGAAAAAATCGTTAAATATGTGGATATTCCGCTGCAACACATCGCAGCTCACATCCTCGAAGAGCAACGACGGAGAACCGGTCCGGAGCACATCAAAAAACTCCTGCGGAAACTTCGAAAGGAAGTGCCGGGCATCGGTTTACGCAGTACCTTCATCAGCGGGCTTCCAGGGGAAACGGAAAAGGATCATGAAGAACTCTGCGAGTTTGTGAGAGAGTTCCGTTTTGAACGCGCGGGCGTATTCCCCTATTCTCGAGAGGAGAACACCCTCGCAGCAAAAATGGACCAACAGGTACACCATGCCACCAGAACCCGCCGTGCTAATGAGCTGAACATGCTGCTTGCGACAAATGCGGACGAAATTGGAAACGCCTGTATCGGTCACACGGTACGCGTGTTGGTAGACTCTCCCGGCATCGCACGAGGACCATGGGACGCACCGGATGTGGATGGCGCCATCCATGTGAGTCCATCCCTGCCCGTCGGGGAGTTTGCAGATGTACGGATCGAGGATTCTATTGCATACGAGCTTTTTGCCGAAGGCGCACAAGATCATTAAAACCCCGTTCTCATGCGCTACAAACCCGACCAGCCGCAACCTGACAATACGGTGAATTGTCAAGCAGAGCCACGGGCACGGGTGCGAGTGGAGCTACCGGATTGCTACCCGGAAGAGGAAGAAGACGAGCAATCTCCCCAACAGTCCCATCGCCGGGAGTATGAAGAAAGTCCTTTCGGCAGTCCGCTCCCGCAGCGGCAATACACACGACACACCCAGCAAGAGATCAATCCGCTGCGGGAGTTTCGCCTTCCCCCGCACAAGGGGATGAGCGTCTGGAAAGCGCTCTGGCTCATCGTCACTCTGCCATTCCGGCTGGTGTATTTCCTCACTCGCACGCTTCCGAAAATCCTGCGAATCATCGTCAGTTTTTCCTTCGTAGGAGCGATTTTTGTGGCTCTGCTGGCGGTTGTCTATGGCATCAAGGCGGAACGCTACGACATCACCCAGATCCTTCGCATGCCGGAGCGCACCATCGTGCTGGATCGCAAAGGCAACGAAATCGGCACCCTGCACGGCGAGAACCGCCGGAGCATCGACAACCTGGAAGCCGAGGTACCAAGTTATTTTATCCATGCTCTCATCATGCAGGAGGATCGATCGTTCTGGACGCACGGCGGTATTGATCCACGCGGTCTCATGCGCGCGGTGGCTCAGGTTTTCAAACACCACCGCACCACGCAGGGCGCCTCTACTCTCACTATGCAGCTCGCCAAAAATACTTACAACCATCGCGAGCGCAACATGGATGCCAAACTCACAGAGATGGCTCTTGCCCGGCGCATCGAGGCTACATACGATAAAAAAACCATTCTCACCTGCTACATCAACCGCATCTTCTGGGGGCACACCTTCCTGGGGCTCAAACAGGCGGCGAAAGGATACTTCAACAAGCAGCCGCGCGAGCTCACCATCGGTGAATCGGCTCTTCTGGCAGGCATCGTATGCAGTCCCAACGAATTCTCGCCCATCCGCAACCCGAATGCCGCACGCATCCAGCGCGACAAGGTTCTCAAGCTCCTCTTTGAGCACGGACACATCACGCGCAACGAGTACCACTCCGCCCTCGCGGAACCGGTCAAAACTCAACGTCCGGAGCTGCGAGGTCTGGAAAACTATGCGCTCGATCTCATCCGCAGTGAGGTGGGACACATTCTCGATATGCTTGATACCCGGCAACAGCACGTCAAGGAGGATGCTCTCTACTCCGGCGGTCTTGTCGTGCGCACCACGCTCGATGTGGATCTGCAGGATGATGTGATGCACGAACTGGACGCGCGATTAGTGGAAATGTTTGAAAAAAACAGGAATTACAAGCACCAGACCCGCGAACAATACCGCGCCATCCTCGCCAATATCCCACCGGAGGAGATCGACCGAGCCCCGCGCCCTCAGTACATCCAGGCCGCCTGTGTTGTCATCGACAACGCCACGGGCGCCCTGCTCGCCGTGGTGGGCGGACGGGATAGCAAAGAATCTCCGCTGAACCGCGCTGTGCAGAGTCGCCGTCAGGTCGGCTCCATCTTCAAGCCACTGGTGTACGCCACCTTTTTTGAACGCGGTGGAGGGCCGCAAACGCCCGTCTCCGATGACCGCATCCACCCCGGAGAAATTGCCGGTGCGCGTGGATGGTATCCGGGGAATTCGGACGGACGATTCACCGGTATCCATCCCGCCGGATGGGGGCTATTGAAGAGCCGTAACACCATGTCGGTACGAGTGGGTAACCGTGCCGGTCTCAATAACGTGATCAACACCGCTCTTATGGCCGGCTTTCCCAAAACCGCCAAAAAGCCGGGTCCTACAATCTATCTCGGAACATGGGAGGCTTCCCCTCTGGAAGTGGCATCCGCCTTCACTCTGTTTGCTAACGGCGGTGTACGTCCCACTCCCTTCATCATCCAAAGCATCACGGATTCCACAGGGCACGTACTCTGGCGCAACCCTGCCGCCGTGCGCCGCGTACTTACGACGCGCTCAGCGAATGCCATCTCTGCCATCCTGCAACAGATTACAAAGCCGGGCGGCACGGCGGGAAGTATGGCGCGCTTTGGCTTCACCGCACCCAGCGGAGGGAAGACAGGTACCACGAACGCGTACAAAAACGCATGGTTTTGCGGCTTTACCTCCGACCTCACCAGTGCCGTATGGGTAGGGTTTGACCGTCCCACCACCATTGCAGACAAGGCCTACGGCGGTACCGTGGCTCTTCCCCTCTGGGTGGGCATCATGAAATGCGCCGCAGCACGAGGTTATCCCATGGGTCCCATCCGCACCACGGCTGCCGGCGCCCGCACAAAGGGCATTCGCCTCTGCCGCGACACAGGCATGGTGGCGCACTCCGGGTGCGAGTACCAGGGCTGTGCCTACACAGAAACCATGACAGACTTTACCAAACCTCGCCCGCTCTGCTCAAAGCACGACCCGCTTGCCGAAGATTCTACCGATGAAATGCCCGACGACGCCCCGGCCGAAGACCCGGACAACCTGCCGGACGAAGATGTCGCGGAGGAAGTAGAATAAGGAGGAGGCTCGGCAGGAAACTTTCCCTCAAAAGTCTTACTTGAGCTTGGCGCGAATCTCGGAAGCGCCCATGCCGTTGAGCAGCATACCGGGCTTCCATTCCAGCGTCGGATACGCTTTCTTGAGCATCGTTCCACTATTGGAAATACCGCTGCCACCGGATGTCGCGAAGGGGATGAGCTTCTTCCCTTTCAAATCGTGAGCCTCAATGAAGGTGGCAATGATGCTTGGGTAAGTGTTCCACCAGATCGGGAACCCGATGAAAACGGTGTCATACTCAGCCATATTCGCCACTCCTCCTTTCAGTGCCGGGCGTGATGCGGGGTTATGCATCTCCACGTAGCAGCGAGAGGTCTTGTCGCGCCAGTCTAAATCTGCCTCACTGTATGGCTGTGCAGGCGTGATGGCATGCAGCGTGCCGCCCGTCGCGGCAGCCAGCTCCTTCGCTGCCGCAGCAGTGGTGCCTGTGGCAGAAAAATAAGCTACGAGCACTTTCTTTCCTGACGGGCTTGGAGAAGGAGCATCCTGCGCCTGGGCGGCGCCTCCGAGAATAATGAGTCCTATGCAAAATGTGATGATTCGTTTGATCATGGTCATGTGTCAGTCTATGGTTGAAGAAGAGGATGACAACTCGGAGAGCCACGCCTCCAGCTCCGCGCGCGACGGCACACCGTGAAACACCTTGCCCTCCGTGATCCGTGCACCCGGACAACTTGGCGCAAGCCCCTGTGCCGCCTCACCGAATCCACTCACCCCGGAAGTAGCAAAAAGCACGATATGCTTCCCGGAAAAATCAGCACTCTCCAAATAGGTGTTGATAATGGTCGGGGCTACGTACCACCAGATGGGAAAACCCAGCAATACCAGCTCATACCCGTCCACTGCCGCCGCTTTCGCCAGTGCAGGGCGACTCGCGGGGTCGTGCATTTCAATCGTGCTGCGAGACTTCTTGTCCTGCCAATTCAAATCAGCCGACGTGTATGGCACCGCAGGCTCTATCTCCTGCATGTCAGCTCCAGCCGTCTCGGCAATGGCATGCGCTACACGCGCCGTTGTTCCCGTAGGGGAGAAATATGCAACAAGTGTTTTCATAGCCTTTCCTGCCATCCTACACCCTCGAGCTGCTTGAGGTCAAGCCCATGCTATTAACAAATTTCTTCATACCAAAATGCACTTGCCATCCACGCCGCTTCCTGCTAGTATTCTCACGTCCTGCTCCGGTAGCTCAGTTGGATAGAGCACGAGCCTTCTAAGCTTGGGGTCCCGCGTTCGAGCCGCGGTCGGAGCGTTTTCGAAAGACGTCCCGTTTCAGTGACTCACCCCTGCGGTCTGCTTCTCTGGAGAGTTCCGTGGCGCTGATCCACGCAAATGCATGAGGAACGGGAATATACAAAGGAACCGTTTCCGCCATCAAAGCGTGGGACGCAACACGCAGAGAAGATGGGTCATCGCGCAAGCGTAAGAGAGAGGCATTTCCTTTTTCTCATGCCCGGCTCCCCATGTATCGCTGTAGATGATAGTTTGTTTTTCCTCGTTGTAGCCGATGATAAGACGCATGTGTCCACCCATACTCTGGGGAAGCCCCTGTTCCTGGAAGAGCCCCAACACCACAGCCCATACGACGGGAATGCCTTCATTGATCTGTTTCTTAATTTCGTTGAACCCCTGCTTCATGAGGTGAGGGCGTTTGCGAACGATCTCAAGCATCAGCGGAGAAATTTCATTTACCGAGACGAGAGAATCCAGCTTTGCAGCTTTGCGCTGCAGTTCCTTGCTGATAATCTTGGGCTTGATCCAATCCCAAGGTCTCACGCGCATGTGGAAAGAGCTGCAAATCCTGGTGAGCGCCTTTTTCATATCATCCAGGCTTGTTCCGGCATCCGAACTCTTGCAAAGAGCTGCCAGCGCATGCTGGTCCACACCATCCATCCCGTAGTAGGCGAACACGCGCGACACCGTGGCCGGCACACAGTAGCCCTTATCTCCCTGGTCCACCATGGGAATTCCAGTGATCCATACCGTGCCGTCATCCTCGCGCTTGACGTTATCCTTGAGATCTGCGCGATGAGCGGCGTCTTTCGCTCCGCCTCGTTTGAGGCTCTCCCTGTCCGGCACGAGCGAGAGACGGATAAACTCCGCGACGTATTTGCGACCAACTCCGGTGGAGGAAGCCTCAAGCCTGGCTGCAAAATGATCACCGACCCATTCCCAGCTCTTCCCTGTCACACCCGCTTCATTCTTTTTAAGTCTGCCCGCAGAAGCCTCCATGCCGAATGTGTCGTTAAGCGCTGCAACGCTAGCCTTAAGGCGCGCCTCAAACTCCTGCTTGAGCAAAGCTCCATCATCCCCTTTATTGTAAAGTGTTGTTGAAATTTCACGAATTAAGCCCTTCTCAGGATCAATCGTTATGAGAATTTCAGCAGGTTTCAGCGTACCGAAAGTCAGACGACCGTTCTGCAACACACGCAGGGATGTATTATCCACCTGCTTGGCACGAGCATCCGCAAAAAGAACGGGAACCAACTTATCCAGCCTCTCGGTCCACAGCGAGCCGCTTACCGCCTCCGATGCCAGATCCGCCAAGGCCATCGGGATAACTCCCCAGATTCCCGCAGCAAGCGCAATACCTAAAAAGGGGCGGCACACCCGTCGCACAATCATCGCTGAAAACACCCGCTTCATCGCGTTAGCCCATCCTGTTTTGCCTGATTCCAGTACGCGTACTCCGAACGATTAAAATCAACATACTCCGGCGACAAATCCGTGGTGTAAACCGTATGCTCAAAAGCGCCGAGATTCAGATTGATGAGCACCTCAAAACTCTCCGCCTGAACCCGAGCGCGCAGATCGTCACTTGGCGTGTCCGCCTGCATCCCCCCCCGGCAGGCGGGCAAACCTGCAATGTCGATATCTACCTTCTCTTCACGCACACGCTTACCAGAATACCCGACAGCGTGGATAATTCGCCCCCAGTTGGGATCTCCTCCATTCCACGAACTTTTCACCAGAGAGGAATTCGCAACACCTTTCGCGACAGCTCGTGCCTCTGCCGCGGAGGGAGCGCCGATCACCCGTACAGTGACAAATTTGGTGATTCGCTCTCCGTCGCGCACAATACGCCAGGCCTGTTGCAGCATGACGTGTTGCAGAGCGGCTCGAAAAGCATTCCAGCCGGGACGACCGGGAGCAAGTTTCACGCCGGAAGCGCCATTGGCCAGAGTGATGCAGGTGTCGTTCGTGCTCATATCCCCATCGATGGTGATGCGGTTGAAAGAGGAATCCACGCACTCACTCACAAGCTCCTGCAAGTCAGAGCGAGAAACCTGCGCATCCGTGCAGACGATGCAGATCATGGTGGCCATGTTCGGACATATCATACCTGCCCCCTTGCAACAGGAACCGATGCGTACTTCCTTGCCGCGCACAGTAAATCGTACCGCCACTTCTTTTTCGCAAGTATCACTCGTGATGATAGCAGAAGCGACACTGTGTCCTTTTTTCGCATCCAAGCCGTGACAAAGTTCTGGAAAGCGCGGTTCAATGCGCACCATCGGCATCGGCAGTCCGATTACCCCTGTGGAACATACTCCCACCTCTGAGTCCTGCAACCCCAATTCCTTCGCCACGAGACGACATTCTCTACGAGCCACTTGCATACCGGCACGGCCGGTGCATGCGTTGGCATTTCCGCTATTGATGACCACCGCTCGAAGATCCGAATGCCGAAGGTGTTCACGACTCACGCGTACGCAGGCGGCCTTCACACGATTGGAAGTGAAAGTCGCCGCGGAAGTGGTTGGTTGAGTCGAATAAACGAGAGCAAGATCCAACCGCGTCGCCTTCGGATTTTTGATGCCACAGCACAGAGCATTCGCCACAAAACCACGCGCTGCCGTCACCCCTTCCCCTCTTATTTCATGGAATAATTCCTGTCCCGACTTCATGCATCCCAATGTATCACACCTCCACACCATGTCAAGAAACAACGATGGTGGAATAATACATTTGAAGTACACCCTTCAAGCTCCATTTGAAAAAAAATACCTCTTCTTTCAACGGTTTGTCAGAAGAGGCGTGTCCTTGCGAAGAAAATCGAGTTGCTAATATTTTCTCAAATGCCACAGTGTACCGGAGATGGGGGAGGAGCTCAGACAACAATGCGGATGCCGTAACGAGAGGCAAGGCGAGCTTCTCTCGAGGAAAGTGTGCGCGTGGAAGCGAGAACCATGGGGCGAGGAAAGGAACTGCGGAAACCAAGGAGAAGGCGACAAAGCCAGTTGACCAGGCGCAAAAAGCGGATGCGCTTCATGTATGCACGGGCACGACGCAGGCATTTGGAAAGCCCTTCGGCATCCTCCACAGCGATAACCACTCCCTCGCACACAACGGCAGAAAAACCAATACCGAACGCTTCCAGCGCACGGGCGAGCGCGGCGGCGTGGGCTGGATCATCCACCACAGGGGCAGAGAAAGCCTGCTCAGGGGGAGAAGATTTCACTTCCGGCACACGCATGGCGACGAGAGAAATGCCAGCTTCCTCACAAAGACGAATTACCTCTTCTCGCCGGAGAAGGATCGTGCTATCGGCTTCAATAACGACCTGCTTCACAGAAGTGCGAATACAGTGACGGATTGTGGTGGGGCCGATGCATGGAACGTCGAAGCGCATGTCATGGGCGTGTTTGGTAACCTTGCAGAGCATAGCCGGGTTATCAGGCGAGGCATTGACCTGCTGCAAACACTCATTCGTTCCTTTGAATCCCTCTACGCAGAGTACAGAATCTCCGCGAATGACGAGACTCTGACCAATATCAAGATCGGCTATACCCCTGGCGAGAACCATTCCCCTTTCTGCCTGAGCAATGAGCAGTGGAGAAAGTTCAGGACCAGCCAGATGACCAGAAGCGGGGATGTGATCCTCCAGAAATGAGACCGAGGGGAGTACCTTCCAACCCTGGTCTCTCGCATAACGGCAGACGACGCCGAAAATCGTATGAGCATTCCGACGATCAAGAGTGGCGAGAAGCCGACGCGCCGTGGCATCCGGCCAGAGGGTGTAGATGCAGGAAGGACGAATCTGCCCCTCCAGCATGATATGGGTAACGCCATGCTCACGGAAGAAGGCGGCAGGGGCTTCTACGGCTCCCACGCGGAAGCGGCAAAAAGCATCGCAGAGAGGCTTCAAATCATTCCCAGCCGCACCGCGAAACCCTGCACACACAACACGCACTCCTGCAGCGCGCGCACCCTGCAATACAAGACGCGGCAAGTCCCCTGCCCCGGCCAGAAGACCGAGCGTATGCCTCTTGGGATCAAAGTCTGACGGCAGGAAAGACATGATGCAAAGAAGGATGGTCAAGCATCACAACAACTCGGGGTGCTCAAGGAACCAGGCTATACGCTGCATGAGCCGTCCGATATCCCCGCCATCCACGACGCGGTGGTCGAAAGACGCACTGATATTGGCCTGCTCCACGGGGATGAAGCACTGTACCTCACCACTCCAGACAGGCACCTTTTGCACGGCCCCGACACCGAGAATGAGACTTTCGCTGGGCAATGGCATGGGGGCAGCAAAGGTAAGGCCAAAACCACCAAAATTGGTAACCGTTGCAATGCCCCCTCCCTTGTATGCATCATCAAGCTTGCGGCTACGCGCCTGCGCCACGATTTTGTTGAATTCATCAATCTGGGCATCAAGGGTAGATTGATCCACACTGCGCATCACTGGCACAAGCACGCCATCCTCTACCTGCACTGCCACGCCTATATCAATCTTTTTTGGTGTCAGAATGCGACCGCCCACCATATAACCGGCACACTCCGGCACCTCTGCCAAGGCAAGAGCGAGAGCCCTCACAAAATAGAGCGTGAACCCGGGACGCCGCGGATGCTGCTTGCGATGCAGGATAATGGGCGCCATAAAGACGGGACGTCCGGCACTGGCGATGGGGCGACGCCACGTGCGCTGCATACTGTCTGCCACACTGCGGCGCATTGGACTGGCATTACGCGAGGGCCATCCATCCACATACTCCAGAAATTTTTCAAAATCCTCAATCGTGATGCGTCCGCCGGCGCCGGTCCCAACGATGTAAGCCATATCCGCCTCAGTGATACCCAGCTCATCCATACGGGCGCGGAGTCGAGGAGAGAGGTAGTGAGCTCCGCGCACGCCGAGGGGTACGGGGAGTCCACCTGAACGCCCCTCCACGCGATGTTGGGGAAAATTGGATTCGATGAACTCACCCTCTGTGCGAAAATGGGAGTCTGCATCTGACGCAATGGGGGCAAAAGTTTCCTGGGTCGTAGAGAGCTCCCGGGCTCCGGAGCGTTCGACTTCCTCCGCCGTCGCCTCCACCACGCCCATTACAGCGCCGACAGGAATTACCTCACCCTCAGCAACGCGCAGCTCGGTGAGACGCCCCCCGCACTGCGTAGTCACTTCCATGACTGCTTTGTTGGTTTCCACCTCCATGACCGCCTGATCCGCCGCAACGTTATCCCCTGGTTGCACGAGGATGTGCATAATGGTCGCTTCGCTGATGGATTCGCCCAACTGGGGCATGAGGATAGGAACTTGCGGCATGGCGTACGAAAACGTTAGAGGGAAATAAGATAACGAGTAGCTTGGGCAATCGTGGCTGCGGAGGGTCGATGCGCTTTCCAGAGTTCGGGGTAATAGGGAATCGGTGACTCTTTGCTCGTGAGTCGCAACGGCGGCGCATCCAGCAGATGAAGTCCCTCTGCCGCCACACGAGCTACCACCTCTGCAGCGACGCCTCCCCATGGAAAATCCTCACTCACCACCAGGAGACGTCCCGTGCGTGCCACAGAAGCGAGAATCGTGCTGGTATCCAACGGTTTCACACTACGCAGATCAACCACCTCCGGCTCGTACCCACTCTGCTCCGCAAGAAGTTGCGCAGCCTCAAGAGCCTCGGGCACCATGGCAGAAAAAGCGACAATAGTGGCGTGTTCACCCTCGCGTGCAATGCGGGCGCGCCCAATGGGGAGAGGATCGGAGTTCGTGAAAGATTCAGCCTTCACCCGCCTGTACAGGTATTTATGTTCCATAAACACCACGGGATCAGGTATCTGCACGGCTTGTTTGAGCATGTCATAGGCATCCCCCACTGTGGCAGGAGTGAACACGTGCAACCCGGGGTAATGGGCAAAGAGGGCTTCCACGCTTTGACTGTGGAACGGACCACCGCCTGGAGTGCCGCCACAAGGCATGCGAAGGGTAAGATTCACCGGCACTCCTGTGCGAAAATAGTGAGCGCCGGCATTATTACCCATTTGATTAAGCGCGAGTGTGCCGAAATCTGCAAACTGCATTTCAAGGATGGGATGCATCCCCCCGAGAGCCGCACCAATGCCTACCCCAAGGATAGCATCCTCACTGATGGGAGCATTCAATACGCGTCCGGGGTATTTCTCAGCCAGTCCCTTTGTCGCTTTAAATGCGCCGCCGAAGGAACCCGCAATATCCTCGCCATAGAGAAAGACGAGTTGATCCTCTGCCAGCAAGTCCTCCATCGCGCGGTGGATGGCGTCTATGTAGGTTACACTCATGCTTCTTGCGGATTCCAACTCGTTGCTCTCCAATCCATTGTCCGAGATACGGGCGTATCTTCTCTTTGCGACTGAGCGAGAGCGCGTTGCACATCATCTTGTGCCACTGCATTCATCTCATCAGCCTCCTGCTCGCTCAGCCAGCCCTTCCCGAGGATCTGGCGCCGGGCAACATCAAGAGGATCCTTCTGGGCATACTCTTCTCTCAACTCGGCGGAAATGTAGGCTGCATCATCGTGTTCACCGTGTCCACACATCCTCAATGTCGTCGCTACCACCCATTGCGCGCCATCACCGTTTCGAGCCGACTGCACCGCCTGCTGCATGATGGAGAGGGTTTGCAAAAAATCCGTACCATCGCAAGAGTAGGTGCGCATGCCGTAGCCTTTACCACGATCAGTAAGATCCGCACAGGCAAACTCTTCGCTATTTGGTGTGGAATAAGCGTACCTGTTATTTGTGACAACGACCACTACCGGCAATTTTTCCACGGCAATGAGATTACAGGCCTCATGCGTAGCTCCCACGGAAGTGGTTCCATCCCCGATACACGCCACTCCGACAGCACCCGTTTTCCCTTGTAAACGTTTGGCCAACATCATCCCCGCTACCACAGACAGCATCGCGCCAAGATGCGACACCGGCGCCGGATTCCCCTGCGTCGGCTGCCCCCAGTGCACATTGCCATCCTTACCGCCCATGCATCCGAGCACCGAACCAAAATAGCTACGACAGGCCTCAAGAAGGGCATCATCACTCCACACACAGCGCCCAGCCATTTCCCGGATAAAGGGGTTATACACATCACGCCCCTTCTCCAGAAAAACGGCTGACGCTGCCGCCACTGCCTCATGACCACGCCCCAGAAAAACGCCGCCGAAGACCTTACCCGCCTTGTAGAGCGAGGAGAGCTTCGTATCGAATGCGCGCGCCAGACACATGCCGCGGTAGGCGCGCAGAGCCACCTGGTCAAGCCCTATCACGCGATCCATTATATGCCGCGGATGTCCGAGAAGCAAGCGTGAACTTTCAGCATGAGAGTGATGCTTGCTTGTTTTCCGTTCCTACTCCGCCTGTGGAGTAGGAGCAGAGGATGCAGGCTGTGGCGCAGGAACCACGAGCGCACGCGCCGTTCGAGTCCCCTCCCTGATCGTAGAGACCGCATAAACACTTTCCACTCTTTGAGCAAGGCGCTCTATCAGGGCGGCAAGGGCAGCACCACATCCATCCGTACATGACGACGGAAGCAAACACCTTTCTTTCAAGGCCCTCGCCAGACGTGAAACATGGATTGAAGACACCGCTCCGCAGAAAGACATATTCCCGGTGGCAGAAGAGAGTATATGAGCGCTAAACTCCCTATTGTCGCCCATGACAAAATACTTATTATTCAATGCCACACCGGGAAATATCGCTGCACGACCGGAAGGAAGCGCGGCAGAATACGCCACAGAGCCATTACCGAGATCCTGCTCAGAAACTGGCAACAGGCGCACGATTCCAGAAGGGATCCCGAGTTTTTCGGCAGCCTGTCCGAAGGCGGAAAGGAGGTGTTTCCAGCCACTGCTGAGAGCTGCGCGATCACGCACGGCTGCCCCAAGCACCCATGCGCACACGGGTTCTCCTCCACCTTCATCAGCAACACGACCGATAAGCGCAGCAAATGGAGAAACAAGGCCGTTCCCCACATGCCCGAGAGCGCTGCCAACCGTTGCGATCTGCTCTTTCAATTGGTCAGCATAGCGAGCGTACACAGCGAAGGCTCCCGTTTCTCTTTCCTTTAATGTCAGCGCCACGCCGCGCGAAATGTCATACAACGCTGTCTGAAGTCCGGGAACAAAGTAGTCGGGATCAGGCGTGTGGGGAGCCATGAAGGCGGTACTTTCCACGTAAACCACAGTTTCCTGGGCCGCAGCCTGGTGCGCAAGACGAAGTTCCCCGGGGTTAAAGAGCATGCCGCCGGCGTCGCCGACAGATTCAATCATGATGCCGTTCGGATCGTGCCAACACTGCATGGTAAGAGGAGCATAAGGTTCGTCAAAAAAGTCCGGCAGGGTAGAGAGCCAGGCAAGTTGATCCGCCGCTTTGTTCAAAATTGGCTGATGTGATGGGTCAGTTTCACCGATGAGCCTCAAGGCATTCACACAAGCCTGCATGAGTGGAGCATTATCACCGCCTATGGCAGCGCGAATCGCTCTCTGGAGCGGTGCACTTACCCACGCTGTTGCAATGAGCGAATTCATATGCGCGTCAGCATCATTTAACCGAGACGAATAAAGCATTGAATATTCGGCTGTTGGCGGCAAAACAATGTCTGACAAACGACAACAGGCAATCATCATTGCATCGCGTCCTCGGTTACGCACGAGCAAATACAGCTCCTTGTGCGAGAGGGCTCGTCGTATATCAATGTCCATTTGCCGGGGGCCCATCACACGTTCCATGGCAGTGAGCCAGCTCATCCGCACGCCAGCGTAGCCGCCATGCTCTACGAACTGCACGTTTGGATCCTCCTGAGCAATGCGGCGCAACATGTCAATTACGTAGCGATGCATTGCAGCAAAGTCTTGCTCCCGTCCCTCCTTGGAGGTGATGGCATAATATGTCGGCGGCGGAGAAAAACGCTCTAGCACGCCAAGAAGACCTTTCCGTTCCAGGCGACGCTGCTCCTCAAAAGCGCGACGAATGCAGGGTACGTGCTTTGCCTGAGCTTTGGCGCACCAAGCATCCTCGCAGACCCGCATCGATTCCAACATCCCTGCCTGTCGAATGAAAGGCAGAGCTTCCTGAAGGGCGAGCCCTCCTCCTTCCCCTACCACCAGGGCGGCCGATGCAATACTATCAAGCTTCCTGGCTAAATCCGGATCAATCGGTTCCCCAAGCATTTGCATCAGCCATGTGGCAATGCTTCCCGGACACGATTCCGCAAGTACAGCATCGCCTTCCGTTGGCAGAAAAGCTAGCGCTGGAAGAACGGCTGCACGCTTCTCCGGTTGCATGGGAGCAGTGGAAATCGGCGCGGCAAGTTGCCTGAATAAATCCTGCGTTGCAGGAAGGGCATGAACCCATGCTGCCGTACCCAACAGCAGCATTACAAAAATCATCATTCGTTGCTTCATCACTCAGACATCATACACAGCTGAGACCGTGCCATGCAAGAGAATATAGAAAAACGCTTCGGGGATTACCCCCGAAGCGCTTTCCCTAAAAAATGTAATTTCAACGACTCACGCCTCTGCGTAAGCTTTGATGGCTGCCGCGATGCGGGCAGAAACAGTTTCCGGTTCCCCCTCCTCTACCACATCGATCTGAACCACCTTGCCCTGGGCACGGTAGTGCTCTACCACAGGAAGAGTGAGTGTTTCATAATCCTTGCGCCGCCTGGCAAAAGCTTCTGGGTTGTCGTCAGTACGCACGATCATGGCGGTACCGCATTTCGGACAGAATTCTTCTCCGTTGCGAGTAGTCTCGCCACATTTGGGGCAGGCCTTACGACGCAGCATACGCGCCTCAATGAGTTCTGGCAACACATTCAGGTACACCACGATGTCTACGGCAAGACCAAGCTTTGCAAGGTTCGCATCCAGAGTCTGCGCCTGAGCAACAGTTCTCGGATAACCATCCAGCAGGCAGCCACAATCGCGATTGCTACCAAGCCACTGCGTGACAATGCCGTTCACCACGTCATCCGGCACAAACTGTGCGGCATCCATGTATTTCTTCGCCTCGAGTCCAAGCTCGCTTCCGGCCGCTACCTCGGCGCGCAAAAGAGCCCCTGTACTCAGTGGTTTGAGATCGTAAGTCTCGGAAAGAAACGAGGACTGCGTGCCCTTCCCGGACGCCGGCGCCCCCACCAGAACGAATCGCTTCAAGGTCTTCATAGCTCAACATGCGCCACTTGGCGCGCTTGTCATTATGCCCCGCACTTTAACCGTTTGCAAGCCAGAATTTCAAGACTTGCTTCTTTGTCCCTCATGCGCTACCATGGGGAGGTCAGTCATGTCAAGCACATTCGGAGTCCTATTCAGAATCAGCACCTGGGGAGAGTCCCACGGTGCCGGGGTTGGCGTGGTCATCGATGGCTGCCCACCTCGCATCCCATTGAGTCGTGGGGAAATTCAGTTGGAATTGGATCGCCGCCGCCCAGGACAAAGCGATCTTACCACTCCACGCAAGGAGGCAGATAACGTTGAAATTTTCAGTGGCATTTCGGAGGAAGGTCTCACTCTCGGTACTCCTATTTCCCTGCTTGTACGCAACGGTGATGCCCGCAGCAGCGCATACGACGAGATGCAGCACGTCTATCGTCCATCGCATGCGGACTACACCTATGATGCCAAATACGGCATCCGCGCATGGGCAGGAGGCGGACGAGCCAGTGCAAGGGAGACGGTCGGGCGCGTAGCGGCAGGAGCTGTAGCAAAGGCTATGTTGCGTGTTTTAGCGCCCGAAATTGATGTGCTGGCATGGGTTTCCCAGGTAGGAACTATTTATTCTAAAGCCGCTCCAAATGAGATAACTCATGAACAAATCGAGGCAAACTCCGTGCGAACTTCCGATGCCTCCACCGCTGAGAAAATGCAACATGCCATACTTTCTGCCCGCAGTAAAGGCGACTCACTCGGCGGCTGCATCAAGTGCGTCATTCGCCGTTGCCCGGCAGGACTTGGTGACCCTGTTTTTGACAAACTCGACGCCACACTAGCTCATGCTATGCTGAGTATTCCGGCTTGTAAGGGGTTTGAGGTGGGAAGCGGCTTTGCTGCCGCTTCCCTCACTGGGGCCATGCATAACGACCCATTTTTCATGGAAGAAGACCGGGTACGCACACGTACCAACTTCTCTGGCGGTATACAAGGCGGCATCTCTAACGGCGAAGACATCATCCTGCACCTCGCTTTCAAACCTACCGCCACCATCATGATGCCACAGGATACTGTCACCGATGCCCACGAAGCGACAACGCTGCGCGGAAAAGGACGTCACGATCCCTGTGTACTCCCACGCGCTGTACCGATCGTAGAGGCTATGGCATGGCTTGTGCTGGCCGACCATTTTCTGCGTCAGCGAGCTATCTCTCATTGATTATCAAAATATAATTGTTGACTTCTCGCGTTCATACGCGCTCTTTTCTCGCGGGGGGTGGCGTGGTCTTCACCCTTTTTCGACACACGTCGTCTCTTCCCCCATATTACTCGCATCACCGGACTTGATAATGCTTCGCCCGAGCGAAGGCATAAAAAATTGTTTGACGTAATTTGAGGGCTACGCGTTTGCTACCAGATATCATGGCAAATAAATTAACATCTTTTGCATCTTGCTTTCGTCTTTTTTTCAGATGAATGCTACTGCCGCAACTTATTTATGGCTTGACTTTATCTCTGTACAACCTCATAATAAGCACTCATCTATGGACTACAAAGAAATATCCCGTACTCTTAAGCAGCACCGCATCCCTCGCACAGCACTAGCTGAGCGAGTCGGAGTCTGCAAAGGAACAGTTGCACAGTGGCTTTGTGGCCGCCGCCCGATCCCCGTACGCAAACTGGCGATCGTCGAGGATATGCTTCGCAACGAATCCCACCCGGACTACAACACTATCTCTGCCTTTGCCGTTCGTCTGAGTGGCAGGGAAGCACGTCGTGTTGCTGAACGTTGGAACGTGCGTCCTACTCCCGTAGCTATGGAAAGACTGATTCGCCGTCTTCTGCTGGAGGAAGCGCCCAAAGGACACGATGCTCTAGTCGACACTTCCTCATCTGAGGCGTAACGGCTGAGACGCTCCGTTGCCAACGCGCGTTAAAGCTTTCATGTTCTCCCAGCGCGGGGTCTTCCTGACGGGACGATCGTTCGGAGCAACGTGTTTTTCCCTCGTTTGTCGTGGGCAAAGGTGAGCGTTGGTTGCGCTACGGTGATGCGAGAATCGCGGCTACCTTTGTGACAGGAAGCCTCTCACCCATGTGCTCTCTGAGCGAGAGTTCGGTGGGGTCGTGACTGAGGTGCGAGGTTTTTCCAAAATGTATCAGCTCAATGAAACGTTGATCTGTTACTTGGTCTCCTGCGCCCTTATGCTCTACAAGTGATTGCTAATTCGCGGTTTGTCGCCCAAGTGGAGCAGAAGGGTTGAACAGGGGGCATACGCTGATTTTCATAGGACAGGAGTGCAAAAAAACAAGAAAAGAGAAAGAAAGATAAATACGGCGACGTATACTATCCGATGGCAACATGGAAAACGTTTCTCTGCACTCTGCTGCTTATGACAGCACCTACCATACCAGCTCAGGACAATGTTCCCTACCCCGCAAATCCGGACTGGGAGAATCCACAGCATCTCTTTGAGGGAAGAGAGGCATCTAGGGCGTTTTTTATGCCCTTTGCCGGACGCGATGAAGCCCTGAAAAGCGACGGTAATGGCAATCCGAATTCGAGACTTATCTGCCTGAATGGCAACTGGAAATTCCATTGGTCGCCGAAGCCGGAAGATCGTCCTGTTGACTTCTTCAAGCCGGAATTTGATGTCAGTGGGTGGAAAGAAATTGATGTGCCAAGCAATTGGCAAATGCGAGGTTATGGTACCCCAATTTACAGTAACCAGAGTTACACCATGGTGCGCGACTGGCCGCGTGTAATGACGCCACCACGCAATTGGGTTGAAAAAACGTTCACAACGCCACAGAATGAACCGAATGCAGTAGGGTCCTATCGCCGAGAAATCGTGGTGCCTGACCAATGGGATGGGATGCGTGTCTTCATCCGCTTTGACGGAGTAGATTCCTTCTTCTATCTTTTTGTAAATGGGAAAAAGGTTGGTTTTTCCAAAGATAGCCGTACGGCCGCAGAATTCGACATTACTCCGTACTTGCACAAAGGCAGCAACACTATCGCTGTAGAGGTTTATCGGTACAGCGACGGCAGCTATCTCGAATGTCAGGACATGTGGCGTCTCTCAGGGATTTTCCGCGATGTCTGGCTCTACGCTGCTCCTCAGGTACGTGTGCGTGACTTCTTTGTGCACACCGATTTCGGGAAGGACGCTGCGGGACACACCAACTACGCGGATAGCAAACTTCGTGTGGAAGTTGAGGTCAACAATCGCACCGACACTGAACAACCCTTTGAATTACAAGCTGAACTGCTAGGAGCCGACGATACAAGAGTGGCAGAACTCTCAACGGTGCGTGGACGCGTGGAACCGGGGAAGAGCAGCACAAAAGAAATGATGGCACAGGTGCAATCTCCCGCCCTCTGGAGCGCTGAAAAACCAAATCTGTACCGCTTACTTATCTACCTCAGGGATGCTAACGGACGTGTCACAGAAACCATTTCCAGGAAAATAGGCTTCCGCGAGGTAAAGCTTGAGGACGGACGATTCCTTGTCAACGGTATGCCGGTGAAGCTTAAAGGGGTGAACCGACATGAAAGCCAACACGCCAACGGGCACACTGTGACTCGTGAGGAATGTCGTCAGGAACTGCTGCTGATGAAGCGCGGAAATATCAACCACGTACGAAACTCGCATTATCCGCAGCCGGCATTTTTTTACGAGATGTGTGATGAGCTGGGCATTTACGTATGTGATGAAGCAAATATTGAATCCCATGGCTACTATTACGGTAAGGAATCTCTCTCCCATGTTCCTGATTGGAAGGATCAGCACGTCTGGCGCAACAAAAATATGGTGGAACAGAGCAAGAACGACCCATGCGTCGTCATCTGGTCCTACGGCAATGAAGCCGGTCCCGGCGCCAATTTTGCTGCCGTTCGAGATTGGATCAAATCTCGCGATACCTCGCGACCCACGCAGTATGAGCGCAACAACGAACTGGCTGACCTGAACTCCAACCAGTATCCAAGTGTCAACTGGGCACGCGATGTAGCGCAACGCAAGCTTAACAAGCCATGGTATATCTCAGAGTACGCGCACATTCTCTGTAACGCCATGGGGAATCTGCAGGACTATTGGGACGCCTTTGAATCAAGCGACTCGATCATCGGCGGCGCTATCTGGGAGTGGATCCATCAAAGCTATGATCAGGAAGTCACTCTTCCGGATGGTACCAAGGTTGTGCGCCAAAGCTACGGTGGTGATCGCAACGAAGCGCCAAATGACGGTATTTTTTGCATGAAAGGGGTTGTTTACAGCGACCGCACCCCAACACCAATCTACGATGAAATACGTAAGGTGCAACAGAATGTAAATATCACTCTGGCGGGTATCGACGGCGATGGCAAAGGAATGCGCATCCTGTTGCACAACAAGTATCTTTTCACCAAACTCAGCGAGCTGGAGGGGCGTTGGCAAATCACTGAAGAAGGTAACAGGGTCCTTGCTCAGGGAAAATTCACTGTGGAGGCGGGGCCGTTGGAAAGCACAGAGTGGTTGCTGCCTCAGCAAAACATTCCCACCGGAGAAATGAAACCGGACCGCCGCTACTATCTCACCGTTGGCTTGCACTTGAGGACGAACACGCCTTGGGCTCCAGCCGGTTACCGTGTGGCTACCGAGCAACTGGAGCTGCCGGAGCAAATCTCAAACTATTCTCCCTCATCCAGAATTACCCCCCTGGAGGAAGGGAAAAAAATTGAGGTACGCAATCAAAACAGCCAAATTTTGGTTCTGGGTCAGAACTTCTCGCTCTGCGTCGATAAAGTGACGGGGGGAATAAAAAAATACATCGTGAAGGGACACGAGCTCATCGGCGACAAGGCAACCCTGCTTCTCAACGCCTTCCGCGCGCCGCTTGCTAATGACCAGTGGGCAATGAACCAGTGGTTGCAGAATGGATTCCGCAATATGGTGCACACCGCCACGCCAATGCTCGTGGAACGCATCTCGGACGATGTAGTGCGCATCTCTTGTGATGTGGTGAGCCGTGGCATACGCAAAGAAACTCTGGATAGCGCCCAATTTAACCGCGGTAATTTCAAACCGGAAGACAACGGCCCCATCACTGAGCGCGACGCCTCCTTCACCACGCAGATGGTTTATACCATACTGTCGGATGGATGCGTGAATGTGCAAACAGGCATCCAGCCAAAGATGGGCAAGATAGTGCTTCCCCGCTTGGGCTTTACTCTGAATCTGCCAGAACGATACAACCGCGTGTTGTGGCATGGACGAGGTCCCGGTGAGAATTATCCGGATCGCAAGAGTGGTGCTCCCATCGGCGTTTATTCTCGCAGTGTGCGCGATATGGTAGAAAACTATCCATTACCCATGGAGATGGGCAACCGCATGGATACCCGCTGGGTGGCGCTCACTGATGAACACGGGGTGGGTCTTCTGGTAGCTGCGGCTGAGGGCAAAACACTGAACTTCTCCGCTTTGCCCTACACGGCTCAAGCGCTCTTTGAAGCCACTCACCCAGAAGAGCTTAAACCTGCCGGAGCAACGGTACTCAGCATTGATGCGCTGACTCTCGGACTCGGAGGAGCCTCCTGTGGACCGCGCCCGATTGACCGTGACGTTCCACTGGCAGAAGCTACTTCATTCTCCTTTTCCTTGCGTCCGATTCTTCCGGGAGATGATGCCCAAACAGTGGGGCGCCGATCCTTACCCCTGGCCGGCGCAGTTACAATTTCCCGAGACAATCAGGGCTTTGTGAATGCTCGCTGCGATACCCGCGGTGCAACCATCCACATGTCTTTGGCGGACGGTACAAATGTAATCTATACCAAACCGTTCCTGCAACGCGAGGAGGGCACCCTGCTTGCCTATGCTTCTCTTCAAGGCTGCATCAACAGTGCAATCACTCAGCAACACATGGATAATTGGCGTCCGGGTAATCTGATGCGTATAGTGCGCTGTTCCTCTTCCTCCGGTCTCATGGAGTCGCCCTGGAACCTCATTGATGGACGAAGCGACACATATTGGCACAGCCAATGGCACGATCCGGTGGCACAGTATCCGCACGAGATTGTGGTGGATCTCGGCGTAGAATCAGAAATACGCGGCATCACGATTACGCCACGCCAGGCGCGCACCTCGTCGCGCGTACGCAAAATCGCTTTCTACCTCTCCCAGGACGGGCAAAACTGGCCCGCACAACCTTCCTGCACATTGGAGATGGAGAATAGCGACCAGGCGCAGAGCGTCATGTTGCCCGATCTCATGTCGGCACGGTTTGTGAAAATTGTGTGTCTGGAACCAATGGTGCAGGGTGAAGCATATGCTGCTCTGGCCGAATTCACCCCAATCATTACGCGCACGCTCGGTGAATATCCTCCGTATGCCTACTTCTCGGTAAACTACGTAAGCTCAGAAATTCCGGGCATTGGACAAGCTCGCAATGTGTTGGATGGCAATAAAGACACCTTCTGGCACTCCATGAAAGGAGTAACTGTCGCCAGCTACCCGCATGAGTTGCGACTCGACCTGGGAGCCGAACTACGCCTGAAGGGCATCTCCTATCAGGCTTCTATGGTGAAGGACGCACGCATCAAGGACTACGAACTATACGTGAGCGTCGATGGCGTAAACTGGGGTGAACCCGTGGCACGTGGCTCCTTTGCTAATCACCAGGATCTCCAACAGGCCCTCTTCCTGACTCCCTGTACGGCGCGGTACGTTCGACTCGTCATGCTCAATTCGCACAACGGAGGAGATTTTGCCTCTATCTCCGAATTGAATGTCATCTTGGCCGACAAGGATTCTCAGGAAGCTCAATAAACTCCATGGGGTGAAATGTCTTTCCTTCCGTGAGCTTTGGGAGTAGAATCGGCCCATGAACAAACAGGATATGCAATACCCGGGAAGTCGCCGAATCTATGTGCCCGGCAAATTGCATCCGGAGATCCGCGTTGCCATGCGCGAGATCTCTCAGAGTGATTCGCTCTTTCCTGATGGAAGGACCGAACCCAATGCCCCGGTACGTGTCTACGATACCTCCGGGCCATGGGGCGATAACGAACTCATCTGCGACCTGAAAAAAGGGCTCCCACGACTGCGTGAATCCTGGATCGCCGCCAGGGGGGATGTGAAGCGTGAGAACGAGAGTGGAACGCTTTGCGCTGCTGGGAAGGATGTACCTCCGACGCAACGTGCTTACGCCCTGCGCGGCATCATCACGCCGGAGATGGAATATGTGGCTATTCGCGAGAATCTGGGAAGGGAAGAAGCTTTCAAGGCTGTCTACGACAAATTTCCAAATCGAAAGAGTCGGCCTGATGAGATGCAAGTACTCATGGACGAACTCGGCACAGGAATGCCCGCACCAAGTGAATTGGAAAAAGAGGAGAACTTTTCCCCGACGAGTCTTGTAGCTCGCAGGCACCCGCATCAGAGCCATCCGACTACCTTTGCCGAGCGTACGGGAAATCGTTGTCCTTCCCTTTACACGCCGGAGTTTGTGCGCGATGAAGTCGCGGCAGGGCGCGCCCTAATCCCAGTAAACGTTAATCATCCAGAGGTTGAGCCCATGATTATCGGGCGTCACTTCCTCTGCAAAATCAACGCTAACATAGGCAACTCAGCCCTCGCATCAGACATCGAGAATGAGGTACTCAAACTGCGCCGCGCACTCCACTGGGGAGCGGACACTGTAATGGATCTTTCCACGGGAAAAATGATCCACCAAACGCGCGAATGGATCTTGCGTAACAGCCCTGTTCCCATTGGTACCGTGCCCATGTACCAGGCTCTGGAGCGTTGTGACGGAAAAGTACGCGACCTCTCATGGAAAGTCTTTCGCGACACCTTGATTGAGCAAGCTCAACAGGGTGTAGACTATGTTACCCTTCATGCTGGATTGCTGAAACGTTTTGTCCCCTTCACGATGCAGCGGGCTACCGGAATTGTCTCGCGAGGTGGATCCATCATTGCAAAGTGGATGCTGTTGCACGGCGAAGAAAACTTCCTTTACACGCATTGGGAGGAAATTTGCCACATCCTCGCTTCCTACGATGTGTCGGTGTCCATTGGAGACGGCCTTCGTCCGGGTAGTATAGCAGATGCCAATGACTTCCCACAGCTGGCAGAACTGGAAATACAGGGAGAACTCACTCGAATGGCGTGGAAACTCGGCGTACAGGTGATGAACGAGGGACCAGGGCACGTACCTCTGCACCTCATTCCGGAAAACATGCGCCGCCAGCTTGAATGGTGCGACGAAGCCCCCTTCTACACGCTCGGTCCTCTGCCGACTGATATTGCTCCCGGCTATGACCACATCAGCGGCGCTATTGGCGGCGCTATGATCGCTCAACGTGGCTGTGCCATGCTCTGCTATGTAACGCGTAAGGAACATCTTGGCTTACCGGATGCGGAGGATGTGCGCGAAGCGGTGGTCACTTACAAACTGGCGGCTCATGCGGCAGATCTGGCGAAAGGGCACCCGGCGGCACAACTGCGCGACAATGCTTTGGCAAAAGCTCGGTTTGAATTCCGATGGGAAGATCAATTTAACCTGTCTCTCGATCCCCAGAGAGCTCGCGAATACCACGACCTCACCCTCCCTCATTCTGGAGCAAAAAAAGCCCATTTCTGCTCCATGTGCGGACCGAATTTCTGTGCAATGAAGCTCAGTGCAGACCTGCAAGCAACGTTTACATTGCCTACCTCGTCAGAAAACAAAGAGCCGTCCGATTCAGACCTATGCACCCGGAATTGACTCGCCACAGTGAAGTATCACTCCCAAAAGCGTTACGTCGACCATGGCCGCGTATCGTTGGAGTAGCAAGCCGGGCGGAGGAATTAGAGCGATTGCAAGGAAACGAGTGTGACCTCGTAGAACTGAGGCTTGACGCATTAGATGAAGCCATGCACGATTTTCCGCGGCATACAGTCTGTCCGCAGCCATTGCTTCTCACCTTTCGCCATGTATCCGAGGGGGGGTACTGCGAAAGAATTACCGAAGAGGAACGCGTGCGGCGCGTCCGCCATCTCCTGCCGCTTGCCACGGCAATTGACTGGGAAATTGCGAAGCTGGACTCGGCTCGTGACCTCCTGGCAGAGGCACATGCCCGTGGGGTCGCCTGCATCGCTTCTGCTCACTTCTGGGGAGAGACACCAGACGCGGCGCAGTTCAATGCTTTGGAAAAAAAGGCATATGAGGAGGGAATGAATGTGTTGAAAATCGCATTTACCCCCCATGATGAGGATGAACTGAAAATGGGGCTCGATTGGCTTACCGAGACAAACCACACACTCCCCATCGCGCTAATGGGCATGGGAACACTTGCAGGAGAAAGTCGCGCGGTCTACTCGCGCCACGGCAGTTGCCTTCTGTACGGTCACCTCGGGCAACGAGCGACAGCCCCCGGACAGTGGAGCGCGGCTGAGTGCTGCCGCTTATTAAATCGCTGATAGGAAAAGATCACCTGGCGCCGGCTGCGCGAAGCACAGCAGCAGTCTCAGTGTGGTGGTCTTCCACTGCTTTCATGAGCGCAGTCTCACCATCTTCATCACGCGAATTCGGATCAGCCCCGGCAGCAAGAAGCACTCGCACGATTTCCGTGTAGCCATCACTTGCAGCTTCCATGAGCGCCGTCTTCCCTTCATCATCCCGCGCATTTGCCTGAGCGCCGCACTTGAGCAACAGTCGCACCGCCTCCAGATTCCCCTTGTCCGCGGCTTCCATGAGTGCTGTTTCACCATCTGCCGGTGCCGCATCCACTGAGGTTCCGCCCTCAAGAAGTGTGCGCAGTTGGGTCTCGCCAGCATACGCTGCACGCAGCACTGCCTTCTGTCCCGCTTTCCCCGTGAGAGCTCCTGTTTGCGGCGCGGAGACCGTGCCTGCCGCAGAGCGCAGCACTCCCGCTGTATCCGCTCGATTTTCTTCTTCCGCCTTCATAAGCGCTGTCTCCCCATCCTTATCCTTGAGAGTGGCATCAGCACCCGCCGCCAAAAGGAGCTTCACTACGGCTGTGTGTCCCTCATCAGCTGCCATCATGAGAGCTGTTTTTCCGTCCTCATCACGACGATTGACCTGTGCCCCTTTCTGGAGCAATAACTGCACTGCGGAAACATTGCCCTTATCCGCTGCCTCCATAAGCGCAGTCTCTCCATCATCATCCGTAACGTCAACCGGAATACCGGAGGAAATCACTTGCTGAAGTTGTGCCTCTCCGCTTGCTGCAGCACGATACACCACTTCCTGAGGGTCCGATGTATCGGCAATTGCAGGCGCCGACAGGAGCATAACACTCACTGCCACTGTCCGGAAAAAATCGTTGTTTGTCATCATATCTCGTTCTTTGAGGTTATCCCTCTTCTAGCACACAGGGTTACAGAATGCAAGTTTTTTCTACTGCTTCTCTCCTATCTTTAACTCTCGAGTGTGAGGTTCTAAACTCTCATCATAGCCACAGCAATCTCACACGCAAAAGCCCCGCAGCAATTACCACCGCGGGGCTGAAAGATGACTTTTCGAGAAATCTTAATCAAGGAGTCACCAAACCATCTTCCGGGAAGAGTCCTGGGGCAGCGGCACTCTGGCTGGCAGAGGCTGCATCTTCTGCAACACTGCGTACCGGCTTGCCGGTGGAGTCGATGATATCTGCCGTCACAAAAATCGTAAGGTTCTTACGGGTATGTGACTCAGCATTGCTGCGGAAGAAACGCCCGACGAGGGGAAGGTCACCAAATACCGGCACCTTATCCTCCACCTTCTGCACCTTGTCTTCGATCATACCGCCAATGGCAACCGTGTACCCATCGTAAAGGGCCAGAGAAGTATTCACCATCTTGCGAGAGAACACAGGCTGGTCAATGCGGTTATCTGTCAGCACGATCGTCTCAATAACGCTGGTGGAGGCGATACCGGAGATAATCGGTGAACCATAGTTGATGAAGCCCTCAAAGTCCACCACGCGGACAATGAAACGTCCGAAGCGAACGATATTGTCAGAGAGCTCAGGCTGTACCATAAGCACCATGACGAGTCCCACTTCCTCCGTAACCCATTCAGTCGGGTTGGAAGGAGCAGCCACAGGCACTGAAGATCCACCGTTATTATTATTGTTGTTGTTGTTCGGCGTATTGTTCGGGATCTGTGGCGGGTCAAAGGCGCTTGGGTAGATGAATCGACGGACAATCTCTATACGGGACGAATTATCCTGATCTTCAATATACTCATGTACATCACTCTGCGGAGCAGGCGAGACGTCCATACCCGGGGTGAGGACAAGGGAGGGAGCATTCATCACGTCCACACCTTGTTTCTGCGAAAGTCCGCGCATGATCATTTGGAAGGACCCGGAATCGTAGATGCCCGTCAAGGAGAGGATGCCAGGAGCAACATGTGAGTTATCCGCAGACGTGGCAGAGGCCGAACCACCGCGCAGGAGCGCATCCATGCTGGACGAACTGATAGCCCCGGAACCGGAACGCAAACCTCCGGTCATAAGTCCCTGAGTCACGACGTCGTTGTTGCTGGCCAAACCTCCGTTGTTGTTAACGGGCCAACCGGCATCTCCCTTGTAATGGGAAGAGAACGCCGATCCTGCGTCCGACCCGGTCACGAAATCACGATATGTACGGGTGGGAGTGGAGTTGTACCCATTCACACCCCCGAGATAAGTCGAACCATCGTTAGAAACAGAGAAGGGATTCACGACCCAGTCAAAGGAGAGCTCTTCGTCATTCGTCTGGGTCACCTCCACAAACTTGGTCGTCACCTTGACCATGCGGGGCTTCCGGGAGTTGAACTCAAAGATGGCTTCCTCCACGGCGTCTAGGTCCTCCGGGGTACTGACAACGGTCAATTTACCCAGGCGCTTGTTGTAAACGGCGTTAGCTCCCTTTGCGTCAAACCTCACACCAGCCTGAATAAGCGTCTTCTTGGGGTCAATTTTCGAAGTGCGCGCGGTGGAAGCAAAAGCATCTTCCTCCTCATCACCGCCTTCCTCTGATTCATCGGAAGTGAAGAAGACAGGCGGAACCTGCCACACGCGTCGCTCAAGCACTTTGGAGGCGGGATCGTTGGCCATGTAAATATTAATGCCACGATCGTTCACCACGAAGGTGCAGTTGGCATTAGCGCACACCTCCTGCAACAGCTCACGCAGCGTCACATCGGAGAGAGAAAGAGTAACCTCCGGCTCCGGAACGGGCCCAGCTGCTACAGGCGCTGGGGCGGGAGCGGGAGCGGCCTCTTCTTCCTCGTCACTGGCGTCCTCATCCTCACTATCCTCATCGTCAGAAGACGCAGGGGTGGCAGCAGGAGTCGCCGCAGCAGCGAGAGCCTCCGGTGAAGGAGCCTGATAGTTAATATTCAGCGAGGTCATATTGTTCTTACGCAGCTCCCCACGCAGGAACTCCACAACATCGCTGATATAGGTCTTATCAAAGTTCGCACGATCAATGTGCACATTATCCAGCGCCTCGTTGATCTTCACCTGCTTCTCGGTCATCTCTTTACCGCCTGTGCTGTGGGTGGCAACGCTACCTTCGCGCTCTACAATCGTGGGCACCTGCTCCTGCCATGCCTCATCAACCTCCGCAAGAGCTTTCGCACGGTATGAGTTATATGCAGCACGGTAGTAATTGGTGCGGCGCTTGCTGACAGCTTCTTGTCCACGGCGAGCAGCCTCATTGTACGGATCTATGCGCAGAACATTGTTGAACTCGCTATATGCCTCGTCGTACTTTCCGAGCTCATAATAACCCCATGCGAGATGGAGGAGGCGATTCACCTCATCAACATTCTTCACGTGCTCCGGAGTGAGGGCGGGATTGTTGCGCACGGGGTCACGCAACAGGGAAAGCTCCTTACGAGCGCGAGCATTAGAGGGTTCACGCTGCAGCACGTCGAGCAAGAGCTGCTCCGCGTCATCATAGCGTCCCACCCTCGAATACTCAATCGCCACGGCTATGGACGCATCGGATATGCTCTTCCGGATAAACTCCTGCAATTTACGAGTAGCGGGAGCATGTGGAACCCGATCCCACGCCTGACGATACTTCTCCAAGGCGACAGAATACTTGCCTTCCTGGTATGCGGTGCGCCCTTCCTGAAGCAACTGCAGAGCCGCGTCGCGCTCGGCAATGCGACGCGCGGATTCGCGCATGTTGATGCCACTCTGTTCACCGGATTGTCCGGCGTACACGGCAGCTGGTCCTACGTCACTGTACCCGGCCGCAGTAGAGGTCGTGAGGTAACCCTCCGTGCCTGCAAAAACAAGCGGACATGCCAGCGAAAATGCAACCGCAAGCACCTGATTCGTGGTGGTGAGAGATGCGTGATTCATAGTAGTGTTCTTATTTATAGAAGATTTTTTTTCTTTTGTAAAGCCTGCAATGAAAAAAAAGTGAAAATAAAAGTGAGAATGTCAGCGTTTCCTCTCGGAAGCCCCTCCCTTTTTGTCACCTGCAACGGGAATTTCCATGGGAGCAGAACCATTAATGCTCACCTTGGCCGGACCTTTTTTCTTACCGGCATCCACGAGTTTGATGGTTGTCTTCGGGAAGCCGGGAACGTCAATCTGTTCACCGAGGCGCAGAGTGAATTCTTTTCCCTTCTCCGGACCAGCTGTCATGCGAAACTTAACGCTGGTATCGCGAACTGTGCGACGCTGTCTGCTACCGGCAGTGAGATCAAATTCCTTGCTGCTCTCCTCTGCTGTGAAAGAATCTTCAACTCGGATGAAGTTCTCTGTCATCCCATCAACTTCCTTCTTGTCCATCGAAACGATTTTGAAACGATTCTTACCGAGAGGGCCCGAATTTGCCTCACCAAGACCGAAGGTGGCGCCAACCTTGAGCTCCTTGTGCTGTAGCTTACGGTTGTTGTCCTCGGTGAACACGTTGATGTTAGCGCTTTGTTCGTCAAAATAGGAAGCCGTGGATAACTCAACCATGTGGACAATGGTCGATTTATCACCAGTAAGAACTACCTTTGCGTTGCCTCCTGAAACAAAAGGCGGCATGTTAGCAGCATCCACGGGACTTGTTCCGGCAACAAACTCCTCACCATTAGCAAAGCCATCGCCGTCGCTATCCACATTCAACGCACCGGAACGCTCGATAAGCTGATCCAGCCCATAAGAGAAGAACCAGCTATTCGGAACAGGTTTTGGAGAACCCGTGGCGCTTTCCGCGGGAAGTTTATGCACAGGGACAGAACCCTCCGAAAGCAGATCCACCACGATATTCTTTTTCTGTGCGGCATCCGGCACCTGCCAAAGCTTGGGAGCGAAGAAAAGCGGCGTGTAGCGCGGAATCTTCCCTCCTTGAGCAGCAATGCGCGGTACGCAAGCCTCCTCCAGCGGCGGAGCAACATCAACCATGCGGCGCGGAGTAAGAGCATCCTGCTTCTGACGCGTGGCTGCCGTTGTGAGATCAGCGGCTTTTCCGCCGTTGCTTCCCATGCGAGTAGGCAGCGGTTCCAACTGGTTCTGGCTCATCAGCCATGCACCTGCCGCAGCTGCGCCGAGTCCCAGCACAATACCCGACAGGAGAAAATTTCTACCGGAATGAGATGATTCTGCCATATACAAGAACGAAAGCTAGATGTGAGAAAAACTACGTGTGGTGGAATGAATGCTTCAGAGCTTGTCCGTGGTGAAATAGAGCACTTGAAGAGTAATATGCACATTCACTGTCCCGTCGCTACCGGTGATTAGTTTAGCCACGGGTTCCGAATCCTCCCCCGTCTCTTCGTCTTCTGCCGACGGAGGAGTAAGACTATCTCCGACTTCCGTAGGAGCCTTGTATGCGGGCATCATCGGAAGAGTTTCGGTACTGTTCACCGCGATACCTGTGATGATAAGGAAGTACTTTTTATCGGAAACGAGAGAATTAATCACCCGCGGAAGCACACTGAGGGTCTCATCCTTCGCCGAATCGATATCCACTGCACTACGGCGAGCGGTGAAAGCAATCTCCATCTCAAGGGGAAAATACGGCGGCTGTTTGCGAGCAGAGAGCTCCTTCTCCGGCAACGGGGCGCGATAGAAACGCGTGATCGACGGCGCTCCGGAATCAATCACCTTGCGCACCACATTATCCGCTGCGTGCAGCAGAAAATTCAGATAAGGGGCATCTCGTTCATTCGGTGGAAGAGTTCTATACTCGTTCAATCCAAGAGCGGCGGCTTCCGGCGAAAGAGCACACTTCTTTTCCTGTGCATACGCCGCGATGCGCGCTGTCACGTCACTGACAGTTGCCGGGAAACGATCCGGTCGGATATCCGTCCCCTCAGAGCGGCAAGCCTTGGCGAAGGATTCAAGACTCGAACGCAGCTCGCTGGTAAGCTGAGACATGGTTGCCGCAGCCTGAGAGAGATACCGGCTATTATCTCTGGTGGGGGGAAGCTCTTCCTCCTCATATCCCTCAAGTTTGCTGCGCTCATCGTCGATCTTCGCCTGCGCTTCAGTCAGGATGCGATACTGTCCATACCCATAATAGCAGAGAAAGCCAAAGACAATCAGCATGAGAACGGCCAATGCCGTCACTCGCTTGTTTTCCATGATCTTCATATCGTAAAGTCGGGGAATAAGGATGAATAAAGAAGGTGTGTGTTCACTTAGCGGGCTGTGTTTCGCCACCAGCAGGGACGGGAAGTGGCTTCTTAAGCGGCATTACCATGTAGAATTTGTCTGCGTACGGAGGGATCAGCATGTTGCCGCGTGATTTCTCAGCATCCAGCACCAGAAAATAGTGACCTGCCGTGGCACGCACATTAGCTGATTGGAAGGAGAAGAGAGAATCGGCGCTGCGTTCGTCAAACTTAGTGGAGACAAGTTCATTGAGGCGTTGGAGCAGCTTACCCTGGTCAGCCGCGCTCTTTTTGTAGAAATAGCCACTGACAAGAAGAGCTGTTACCTGAGGAGCCTTGCGTGCATCCTCCGACTCTACAGCTCGTACCATCGAGCCGGCTCGCGTATCGCGCGTATCAAGCAAGAGGTGACGCTCCGTTCCATCCGCACCGACGCTCAGAGCTGTGTTCACAGCATCGTAACCAACCAGGGGTTCCATACTGGTAAACCAGCAAGAAACGGACGAAGTTTTCTCCGCAAGCTGACGCAAGAGATCCGCGTACGCATAGCGAGAATTGAATAATTCAGTGTAGGTACGGAGTTCTTTGAGGCTGCGATCGTATTTTCCGCGATTGCTCTCCATGGAAGCATGCAGATTATCCAATTGCTCGATGGGGGCAGCCGCACGACGTAACACTTCCTCTGCTTCCTGAGCCTTCTTGTGCGCCACTCCTGCGAAAAAGCCAGCTCCAAGCAACGCAATAACGCCGGCCGCCGCCACCTTCGGCAAGAGCTGACGCTCGGCGCGTTCCTTCCCCACGCTCGTGGGGACCAGGTCAATGTTGAATACGCCAACCTTAGCGCCGCTCACCGCAGCTCCAACCACAGGTCCTAAACAGACGGCATCAGCCTCTAACTGTTCCATATCCACCTGCTTACCGACGGTGAGAGCCTGCAGCGGATTAAACAACTCGACCGGTACGTTGAGGGATTCCTGGAGAAACTCGGCGGTGTAAGGAAGTGAGGCACCTCCGCCGCAGATGTAAACCTTGCTCGGGGCCGACCCCTTGTACTGGGCGCGGTAGTGATTAATGGTTCTCTGTATCTCAGAACTGAGGCGATTCATCGCAGTGCGGATGACACCGGCGAGATTAGCCTGTTCCTCAGAAAGGGACTCTGTGTGACCGCTGCCAAGAGAAACAAGTCCCTGATCGACTTTAAGTCGTTCTGCCTCGCGGAAGCCGAGATTAAATTCACGCGATATGGAGTTTGTCACGAAAGAACCAGCCGCTGTCACAGAGCGCGTAAAGAAGCGATCCCCCTCCACAAAGAGGATGTCCGTTGTCTTTGAGCCGATGTCCAGAATCATTACCGACTCGTCTCCATCATCATAGGACGCGCGATATGCATTGTACAGAGCCGTCGTGGAGCAATCCACACTGCGCGTATGCAACCCGTTAGCCTCTACCTGGCCGTTAAGCTCATCCAACTCATCCTTCTTGATGGCTACCAGAAGCACCTCCTGCTCCCCGTCATCAGCATTGCCAAGAAGCTGGTAATCATACACAATTTCCTCCGGAGGAAACGGAATGTGCTGCTGCGCTTCGTAGCCGACCTGTTCCGCCATATCATCGACAGTGTCGAGAGCCGGCAGCTTGATGAAGCGCATGAAAACCTTTTGTCCCGGAACAATATTGCGCACGTCCTGACTGCGGAGTTTGAGTTCCTTGACGAGCTCACCAATGGCGTGACCGACGTAGTCGCTGCGCATCCCCTCCTCCACGGGGTCAAGCAAAATATTCTTGCGTCCGTAGCGTGATAGCGCAAACCCCTTACCACTGGGGGTAAACACAGCCATCACGACACTCTGCGCACCTATTTCGAGAGCTACTGTTGTTTTGTACTCAGCCATAATATGGGGATATGAGAAGATGAAACTTTTCTGAGAGGAGAGAACGAAAGGAGATACGAAAAGCTTACAGCGAGCTTCCTGTCGACGAACCCGATGAGGACGCGGAAGCAGAGGATGATGAGTCCGAGGAAGAACTGCTGTCCTCGGATGAAGAGGATGAAGAAGAACTGCCGGAAGATCCTGTGTCAGGCTTTCCGTACATGGGCTTCACCCGCGGATAGTACGGCGCATAGAAAGGAGCATAGGGAGTCTCAGAAATGCAGCAAAGCTCGGCCGACGGCGTCTCAAAATAGCTGCGAGAACTGCTCCACCAGTTGCGCGATCCAACCTCAGAGACAAGTTTGGAAGAGAAGATGAAGGATGACGGAGTCTCCCCGGGGCGCATGCTCTTCCCTGCTTTGCTCTCAATCTCCCTGCAGGATTCACCTTTGAAAGTTGCCTCCACGGCGTAGCCCGCGATCACGCTTCCCGAGAACGCCGTGCTTTCGCTGAACACCCCGAGCATCGCATACACGCTCGCCTGAGGCACAAACAGACCAAGCTGTATTTCCGTCTCTCCCACATCCTTACCGGCGGCATTTTTTACCGCACGCTTCATCGGGACATCCACGATGGTGAATTCTTTAGTGAGAATGTAATAGGCATCTTTCTCACGGGCCGCTTTGTCCCTCGTCTCCTTCACTCTGCTCTTGGGCTTGCGGACAAGCAGAGAGGCACGAATTCCGAGCTCGCGCACGTAGCGAGCAGGAGCATATTCGTCAGCGCTGTTGCGTCCCACAGCATGGATGCGGATGGGGATATTCACGACATACCACAGTTCCTTACTGTCTTTCATGTCCTGCTTGCTGGGACCAACCTTGCATTGCTCAAAGAAGTCAATGTTGACGGCCTCGACCATGCGTGGCAACTTAAGCACCTCTGCCGGACCATTAATCTTGGATGCATTGAGGCTCACCACAACGTTCGTCGCCTCGGCTGCCCAGGCCGTATCCTTGTCCGGTGCTGCAGAACTCGTGCATACGCACCCAAATAGGACGAAAAACAGTACGTGAATCAGACGCGCTTTCATATCCGCAAACAGATTTTTGCTTTATCCTTATACACCTCTCAAAAGCTGTTGGCGAGAAAAATTTTCAGATACGCCCATTTTTTCTTCTGCCTCCACAAGCCCCCATTCAACAACGTTTGACGGGCACGAATGAAGACTTGCGTGCACGCCGCAAATGTGGTACGCTGTTCGCCCGTCTATGCCCGGCTTGTTTTTCTCCACTTACATCCACAATCTGGACCCGGTAATCCTCAACATCCCTGGTACACCGCTGGCTCTGCGTTGGTACGGTCTGGCATACGTTGCTGGCTTCGTTCTGGGATATCTCGTGCTGCTGACTCTTTCAAGGAGGTCGCTCTACATTGTGAAGCCGGATAAGCTCGCCGATTTCATCACACTGATCTGTCTCGTCGGAGTGATTATGGGGGGCAGGCTTGGGGAGTTCTTCTTTTACTGGTTGCCGGAGCACGGCTGGTCCGGTTTCTGTGCCGACCCCCTGTGGGTTTTTCGTGTGTGGCAGGGCGGCATGGCCTCCCATGGTGGGATCTTGGCCGTGCTTCTCGTGACAATCTTCTACGCTTGCAAACACCATCTTTCCATTCCCGCTGTCTGCGACGGGCTGGCAATCGTATGTCCCATCGGACTCTTCTTCGGACGCATGGCAAACTTTGTAAACGGAGAGCTCTACGGTCGCATCTGTTCCCCGGGGAATCCCATAGCCGTTCGTTTTCCATCGGAATATTTCGAATTCTCACAGGCAACCCAGTACCAAATGCAGGAAGTCGTGGAACAGGCCGTTGGAGCGCCTCTGCATTCCCTGCAACTCATCAATGAGCAAGGTCAACCTCTGGAGAGTGTATTTGATCTGTTGTTACGCCTATGCCGCGAGAATGAATCTGCACGTGAAGCTCTCGGAAGTTTTTTGAATGACCGCTACCCTTCCCAACTCTTTGAAGCGCTGGGAGAGGGTCTACTGCTCTTCATCTTACTTATCATCCTTCGATTGGTCTGGCGCAACGCACCGGCGGGAATTTTCAGCGCTCTGTTCTGTTTCCTCTATGCCGCTGCTCGTATCATCTCCGAGTGCTTCAAAGAACCGGATGCTCCCACCTGGGGGAGCATTACCCGCGGTCAATACCTCTCCTTTGCAATCATAGCTCTCGGCCTCGCCTTTCTCTTCGTCGCCCTCCGGCAAAAGCGCGGCGCTCAAAGCGCCTCCTGATCTCTGCTCTCTCTGCGCCAGGAAGCCATTGCTTTCCTTTCTCCGTTTTTTTGCAGAAAATTCAGTGTTTCTCGCATTTTTGTCTTGTCAATTCACTTCTTCCCTTGTATCATGTTTCCGCGCTTCTCCCCCCGCAAAAGAGGGAAAAGCCGCGAGGAGGGCTCGGTAGCTCAGTCGGTAGAGCAGAGGACTGAAAATCCTTGTGTCGGCGGTTCGATCCCGTCCCGAGCCACGCCTCTTCCACATTTTGCGAACGGGGCGTAGCTCAGCCTGGTAGAGCGCCAGCTTTGGGAGCTGGATGTCGTAGGTTCGAATCCTGTCGCCCCGATGTTGCGTCAAGCGGAAAAGAGCATGACGAGAGAAAAGGCGACCGATTTTTCTCCTTGCTATCCTGGGGACAAGCTGGTATCATCCGCAAAGTACTTGGCATATTCTCATGAAAAGCACCTGGCTCTACTTACCGCTGGCTTGTTTTCTTCTGGTGGGGAATGTACTTACGGCACAAACCCCAGATCTAGGGCAAAAGGAAGAAGAATCGCCCTACCCAACCACAGGACCTCGCTTTGTCGTTTGCTCTCCGACCGGTTCAACGGTGAAAAGTCCTCTTTATGTAAAGATTGATCAAGAGTACCTTCCCGTGAGGATTTCACCTCGTTTTCCGAGTGAACGCGTCACCCCGGAGCCGGATGGAACTGTCAGGTTCTACGAAAATAAACCGCCCACCCCCAAGGAAGCAAAAGAAGCGGACAAGGAAAAGCTGCCGCCGCCCTATATGGTGATTCGCATTCCTCGTGAATATGCCCGTGTACGGAGCATCTGCATCGTCATACCCGGAAATAAGCCCGATCAAAATCAATGCTTCTTTTTGCGCGAAAGCGAATTTCCGACGGGGGGATTTCACGTTATCAACTTTTCCCCAACACCTCTCGAGATCTTTTGCTCCCTTACCAGAGACATGCCGGAAAAGGGTGTTTCGATTGCCCCCTACCACCGCAAGGAGGACAATAGCATAAAACAGGGGGATCCAAATACGTTCTCCTACGTGGACAAGGAAAGCACCAAGCCGGTTGCTGTCAATTACGCCCTCTATGGTCCTCCTCTGGTGGAAAACGGCGGTCCCCTTCCCCTGCGAATGTCCCGTTTCATGGTTAACAAAAACCAGGCTGATATCAACGTCGTCGTGCGGCATCCCAAGATTTCTTACGCTTACAGCATTATTTCTCTGCAATACGCGCCGGATTCAGCGGGCAAACCCGCCCTGCAGGGACAACCATCACCCCGGTCTGCCCCTCGCCCGGGTCCGTCGCGTACGCGCTGAGACAGAAGACTCTCCTGCCCACCTCCGTTCCATTATCCGGAGACAATTCACGATTATTCATGAGCGAATTAAAAGAAGGAGCCGCCGCGGAGCGTATCGCTCGTATCGGAGATCAATTTGCTATCAGCGGGGACTTCCTCTACGGCGAAGAGTTACGCAACGGTCACATCAATACGACCTACCGCGCCTGCTATCGCACGGATGACGGACATGTGGACCGCTACATCCTGCAGCGCATCAATAATTATGTATTCAAGGACCCCGCCCTTGTAATGCGCAATGTGGAAAAAGTTACCCGCCACATCACCTGGAAAGTTCTTCGCCGCCGGAAAAATGCAGCAGGTCAGACGCTGACGCTCTATCCCGCACGCGGTGGTCGCAACTATATCAACCTTCCGGAGGAAGGCGGCATGTGGCGGTGCTACAACAACATTGAGGGCACCCACACCTATGACGTGGTAGAGAACACCCGGCAGGCCTATCAGGCCGGCTATGCCTTTGGTTCTTTTCAGGAGCTTGTTTCGGACATGAATCCGGAGGATATACGCGAATCCATCCCCGATTTTCACAACACTCCAAAGCGTTATGAGTCTCTCCTCAAAAGCGCAGAGGCGGATGTGAAAGGTCGAGCCTCTGAATGCCGTGGGGAACTTGAACTTCTCAGAGGTTGGGCGCCTCAATTCGGCAAACTCGTGGAGATGCAATGCCGCGGATTGCTGCCAACCCGCATTACCCACAACGACACGAAGATCAATAATGTCATGCTGGATGAAGAGACGGATAGCGCCGTGTGCGTGATCGATCTCGACACAGTTATGCCGGGACTCTCTCTTTACGATTTTGGGGATATGGTACGCTCTGCAACATGCACCGCAGATGAAGACGAAAAGGATCTGTCGAAGGTGTCCATGCAAATGCCCTTCTTTGAATCATTGGCAGAAGGCTATCTGGATGCAGCGCACAGTTTTCTGACGCGCGAAGAAATTGATAATCTCGCGTTCTCCGGCTGGCTCATCACTTGTGAGATCGCCATGCGCTTCCTCACAGATTATCTGGATGGCGACCTCTACTTCCGCATCGATTATCCCAGCCACAACCTCGTGCGCGCCCGCAACCAGCTTGCTCTCGCCAGGAGTATTCAGGCCAACCTTACGCGCATGCAGAAGCACATCCGCAAACTCGTGAAATCATACAGCGATTGATCTCCTGTTTCCCCTTACTTCTTGCATTTCCGGCGCATCATGCTGCAGCTCATTCTCAAGATCATTATCCTGTCCATTCTGCTTGTTACGGGTGTGGAAAGCCGGGCATGGGGCGCGCAGGTTTTGCCGGGTGAGGAGAAGAACTTCCTGCGTTTTTTCCCGGAAGCTAAAAAAGACGGTGCGTGCTACCTTTTTCGCCTGGATGGTTGTGAAATCGTCGCGGCAACAAATACGTACGCGGGAGGGCAGATAGACATGCTGTTTGTGCATGGCGGGGATCAAAACGCGGCAAAAGCGACGGCGGAAAAGCTCAAGAGCGATCTCTTTCTGACTGCGCAGGTACGCCCCTTCAGGGGCAAGGAGCCCTGGGTCGCCCTCATCCTGCCTCAGAACGGTTACGGTTCCGATACAGCCTCCCGTGTCATTGGTCGCCTCATCGCCACCGAAGATAAACAATCCCCTCTGGAATTCCTTGAATGGCGAGGCAAGCAACTTCGTGTTCGCACCGAGCACAGCTACGCGTCGTCCTACTTTTCCACATCCTACAGCTCCGGTCGCAAGAGCAACGGCGAGATTGAATTGACGCTGGATATGTCCCAGCTGAAGCTGCTCGTGGCGGAGCTGCGCGTCGTAAAGGGAAAGTTGACACCGCAGGAGGTGGCTATCTTCATCACTCGCACGCTGGGCGGCGTATACAGCTCACCGCAGAATATGTCCAAAAAGGAACTCGCTGCCTTGCGAAAAACCTTTTCCAATGCAAATATCGTCAGTTATAGTACCGGTGCAAATTCCTGCATCGTTTCCGCAAAAAAGACTTACCGCTACGGCACGATTGACGCTGTCCGCGAATCCCTTCGCTCTCAGCCGAAGGAGCTCGCAAGCTTCGATTTTCCCGCACAGGAATCCATGATGCCGTCCAAACGCAGAGAAATGCTCGCTGCCGAGCAGGAAGCAGTAAAAAAACAGGAGACGCAAGCTGCTGCCTCAGCAGCCGAAACTTCTTCCGCCTCCAAAGGTCAGATCGCCCCGCCTCGCAATTTCCAGGAGGCCGTCTCAAGGTATGTTTCCGTACTCAATAAGCTCTGACGCACTAATTCAGTCCACACGCTAAGTTTCGATGGAGAACAGGCGCCAAAGTCTTCTTTTCGAACCGGAAGAAATCCCTCAGATTAAGCGAGCGGACGTGTTGCGCTCCCTGTTCTACGAACACGCAGCCGGTGAACAAAACGCATCTCTTTCTCCGCAGTACGCACCCGTGCAAGTACTGGCGGCGCACGGCGAACTGGACAGCTGCCTGCGCCACCTTCTCAGAGCCGCAGAGCGTACCCATCGTGCCTCACGTCCGGCTCTCCGCGCTCTGCGCCACATCGAGAAACTGCTCGATAACCTCCCGGAGAGCATCATGCTCTCCCTCTGCGCCACCCCGCAGGAGGATTGGATCTGCTGCTACAGAAACCTGGCTCGCATCCATGAACTGTTGGACAATGCTGACCTCGTGGTAGACGCGCAGGAGTACGCTAACATCGTTGGGCAGATGGTAAAACTCGTGCAGGCTATCTCCTCGGCCTCGTATGTGCAGCTCGATGTCGCATCAGCCTTCGTCCTCTGGCTTCTGCGTTCGCAGTCTCTTCCAAAACAAAAGCAGAGGCGGTCACGCAAAAGGAAAACCGCCGCCGCTAAGAAATCACCAAAATCGCGTGTCACATCTCCGAAACAAGCTCCAGAAGGCACGGCAAGCGTTTGATACGACGAGACGCGGGGAAAATCTGATGACTCCTCGCAATGGTCTGCTTGCCCTGCTGGCCTTTCTCTATGTCCTCCTTCCGTTTGACCTTCTGCCGGATTGGGTCTTCCCCTTTGTCGGCTGGCTGGATGACCTTGGCGTACTCACTCTTGTGTCCCTGTGGATTTTTTCTCATCGGAACGGGAAATCACGGAATGATCCCCCGCCGCCGAATCCGCCGAAAAACGCTCCAGAGCCCTGACTAAATTCACCGCCGGTCTGTAGCCTTGCGCGGCAGCTTTTTCCCACCATATTTTCGCCGCGGCGCGATTAGGGGCCATGTCGAGCGCCGCTATACCGGTATTGAGCAGATTCCCATAGCGAAATTGAGCGGCTGCATCGCCACCCTCTGCCGAGGTACGCACTTGCAGGAGGTGTTGCTCCAGCACTCTTTTCTGCTCCTCCGGCGGTAGGGGAGATTCCCCCGGCGGCAACCCATTTGTCGAAGCCGGCGCCACCTCTCTTATCGCTCTCTTCATCGTCCCCACCATCACCGGCACGATGATAATGAGCCCCAGCGCACACACGCCGACGTACTGCCACATTCCTATACGCACCCCCCGGCGCAGGAGAGGCTGTCTTGAGTGGTAGCGTCCGCGTGAACGCTTCCGTTCTTCTCCGTGGCGAGCGGAAACGCGAGAGCGGTGCCGGGGCATTTCCGCAAGCTCCGGCAGGGAGCTGTATCGATTATGCCGCTCAAGCCATTCATTGTAGTCCGCCCGCAGCTCGGCGTTGCCAAGTGTATGCCATGCCTCGCACACGAGTTTGAAGCGTTCCTCCGCAGCGGCATTCCCGTCGTTGTGGTCCGGGTGGAGCTGCATAGCCAGACGCCGGTATGCAGCGCGGATCTCCCTTTCACCCGCGGTTTTCTCGACATCCAGCAACTCGTAATAATCCGTCCGCATACCTGTCCTTGGAGATGAATCAGACGGGTGAAGCTCCCTCGTTCTCGAAGAGTTCTACCTCAACAAAATGCTCCATACTCATACGAGGAAACCATCCTGCAGTCCGCATTTTTTTTGCACTGACGCTATGATTTTTCACACCACGCCGTGCACCATCCGGAGAGCTTCTTTCTGATGCCGGAATTTTGCTGACTCTCTCCAGCAGAGCATACATATCGCGCTTCGTAACGCTTTCGCCGCATATATTCCGGATGCTCCCGCCCGGCAATTCAGGATCTGCCAGAAGGAAGAGCGCCCGCGCCGCATCTCCCACATACACGTAGTTGAGTACCCTCTCCTCTCCCCCGCATAATCGAGGCTCACCACTCACATGCCGCCGGACCAGTTCACAGCGCCCGAAACCGTACAACGCCGCCAGCCGTGCCACAATGCCATCGGCCGATACTACCAATCGTTCTGTATCCAGAAGAACGCGATCTTTCTCATCTTTTGCCTCGCAAGGCGTCTCTTCTGTCACCTCCTTCCCTGAGGTATCCGGGTAGAGTCCGGCAGTGGAGCAGAAAATGACACGCGCCTGCGGTTGCGCATGCAGCAGGGCTTCCGTCGTGTCCCTGTATGCCCGTCGATAATCTGTCGCACTTCCGCCGCGCGTGGAAACGCACACGTAGATGACCTCCGGCATCGGTAAAATTGAGGCGGCTTCTGCCAGCGTATCGCGCTCCGCCGCATCCCCGCGCACCCTTGCCTCCGCTCGCTTATCAATCGTTAACACGTGCGCCCCTTTCGTGCGCCAGACCCGTGCCAGCTCCTTTCCCAGCAGTCCTGCCCCCACTACCCACACGGCAGACACAGCGCGACTCATGCGGCACCTCCTCTGCTGCGCAAAATAATCTCAGCTTTCTCACAATCCCCGGGAAGCGTGATCTTCATATTCTCCCCCACCTGCACCAACTGTACCTGCACCCCCAGCAACTGCACTGCGGAAACCTCATCCGTGAGCAGCACACCACGTCTTTTCGCCTCTTCGTACGCCTCTCGCAAGAGCTGCGTCCGGAAGATCTGCGGCGTCTCCATGCCCCAGAGTCCCGCGCGTTCCACCTGCTCCGGAAGAGTACGCCCTTCATCGTCAGCTCTCTTGAGGGTATCCACCACAGGGTGCGCACAACTCGCCGCGCCACTCCGTCGCGCAGCTTCCAGGCATTTCAGGATTCCTTCCGGCGTAATGAGCGGTCGCGCCGCATCGTGTACCGCCACCCATTCTACCGACCCCGGCAGTGCAGCCAAACCCGCGCGTACAGAATCCTGCCGCTCCTCTCCGCCATCCACTCGTATCAGTGACACGCCTCCCGCGTATTCCTGCGGATGCAGCGTCTCCCACCTCTCCGCCGGGCACACGAGAATGATGGACCTCGCCCCGGCTTCGGCAAATGCCCGCACGCTGCGGCAGAGCACGGGCACACCCCCCAGCGATGCCGCCAACTTATCAAAGCCTGCGCGTCGCGCCTTCCCCGCTGCCACAATGATGGCGGCCCAGTTCATGCTCAGCTGAGGCGACGGCTCACCAACGCAGAAAGCAGCTTGCCCGGCGCACGTCCTTCGGTGCGCTGCTGCAGCTCTTTCATCACCCTCCCCATATCCTTTTTTGTGGCGGCGCCCAGCTCGGCGATCACGGTCTCCACAAGCGGCTCCACTTCTGCCTCGGTCATCTCTGCCGGCAGCAGCTTCGCCAGCACTTCTGCCTGCGCTTTCTCCGCCTCGGCCAGCTCCGCCCGCCCTGCTTTTTCGTAAATCTCTCGCGCTTCCTCCCGCTGCTTGATGAGTTTGCGTACCACGTTGAGAACCTCCGCTTCCGGCAACTCCTCGTGCACGTTTCCCTTTGCCACCTGAGCATTCTGCAGAGCCGTCTTCAGCCCTCGCAGAGCATCCATCGCTGCCGTATCCCGCCCGAGCATAGCTGCCTTCAGGCCCCCCGCTATTTTTTCATAAATCGCGCTCATACCTCTATTAAATCAGTTTTTCCCTCCCACTCAAGCCGGAATTGCGCCAGCTGTCGCTTTCTCTCTCTTTTTTGCCTGTTTGCGCGAAAATCGCAAAAAAATGGAGGATGGGCAGGGCCATCCAAAGCCGCCTCCGTCCTGGCACGCCTTCGCAACGCCGCGATCTCGAAAGGAATTAGTTTCCGGCAGACTCTCGCAAAGCAGTCATGCGAAAAAACTCATCCTGAAGTGAGGTTTGACTATGCCTCGTCCAATCCTGCGCGAACGACCATGGCTGCGAAGCTCCTGCTGCATCGTTGCAAGAATCAGGAAGATAGCGTGCGGAGTCTCATGCAGGAAATCCTCAACGCCCATTCCAAGCTCTCATACTCTATGCGTTCCTCTGCCGCATAAAAGGCAAGCCACTCCGGGAGCTGGGCGACCATGCGCTTCCCGCATGGCTGTCCCATCAAAAACCAAATCTTACTGATGACTTGAAGCTTCTTACCTCCTATCATTTTGCGTCTCCCTCTCTTCTTCTTGCCGGGCGGCGCTTTTTTGTTGCTCAACAGACGAATGACAGTCTTCCGATTCTTGTAACCAGCGGATTGTATGATGTAATTGATGATTCTTGCCTCCTTGTATCGGGAGCCCACTGAGGCATATTTTGCTCTCCATACAGAAAGTAACTCTATTCTTGCTTGTTTACTCATCTCGAGTGACATGTGTTTGATGTTACCCGTTCATTTTTGAGGCATCAAGCTTTCAGAAAACTCTCTGCCCTCCTTTTTAACCTCCCTTCGGTGACTTTATTTTTGGAGGCATTGCACAGATAAAAAAAATGCGAATGCGGCGAGATTATGCTTGACGATGGAGGGAGAAAAGAGTAAAGTGAGCGCCCCGCCGCGCTGGTGCACGGTGGAAAAAGAATAAAACAATCAACCACAAACGATGAAGACCCACGTTAAGAAAGGCGATGATGTACAAATCATTGCCGGCAAGAACAAGGGCAAGCGTGGTGTTGTCTTGAGCGTTGATGCTAAAAAACAAACAGTTATCGTCGAAGGAGCGCGGAAGCTGAAAAAGGCGACCAAGCCGACGGAAGACGACCCGGAAGGGGGCATCAAGGAGATAGACGGCGCCATCCACATCTCGAATGTGAAGAAAGTGAGTTGACGCCGAAAGGCAGAGACTCCGCGCTTAAGCCAAAAACAACTAGCTGACCCGCTGAACCAATGAAAACACCAACACTACTGACATACTACAAGGAGAAGGTCGTGCCGGCCCTCCGTGCCAAGCATAAGTATGCCAATGTGCACCAGATCCCACGGCTGGAGAAGATCGTGGTGACCACGTGCATGGGCAAGCACCCGGACCGCAAGCAGGCCGTGGAAGATGCTGTGGCAGAACTCTCGAAGATCACCGGTCAGAAGCCATCGGTGACTTACGCCCGCAAGAGCGTGGCAAACTTCAAACTGCGCGAAGGAGAGGTGCTCGGAGCGCGAGTGACCCTGCGATCCACGCGCATGTGGGAGTTCCTCGATCGATTCATCAACATCACCGCGCCGAACATCCGCGACTTCCGCGGACTGCCGACCAAATCTTTTGACGGGCGCGGCAACTACGCCGTCGGCATTCCGGATCAATCCATCTTCCCGGAGATTGAGCTTGACCAAATCAAGCGCAATGTGGGGCTGGATATCATTTTTGTGACCAGCGCACCGACAGATGCCGAGGGACGCGACCTGCTCAGCGAGCTTGGTTTCCCGTTCCGCAAGCCGAACAAGAAGACAGAAGAAACCGCCTAACCCCTTTTGACAACCATGGCAGTATTAACTGATCCTATTGCAGATTTCCTGACGCGCGTCAAGAACGCCGGGCGGGCTCGCAACGAATCTTTCAACGCACCCTTCTCCAAGATCAAGGCGGAAATCGCCCGTATTCTGCAGGAAGAAGGCTACATCTGGTCCTATGAGGTGACCGGAGAGGGAAAAGACAAAACAATCACAGTCAAATGCAAATACACAAAGGACGGCAAGTCCCTTGTGACTGATGTGAAGCGCTGCTCCCGCCCCGGACGTCGCCACTACGTCACCTTGGAGAAAATCCCCGTCGTGATGAACGGACTCGGCATCGCCATCGTATCCACCTCCCGAGGCCTCATGACCGGCGCAAAAGCGCGCAAGGACAGCATCGGCGGTGAACTTATCGCCCTCGTCTGGTAACCTCTAACCCACTTTTACATCATGTCTCGAGTAGGAAAGAAAGTTATCACCCTCCCTGCAGGAGTTACTGTTTCCGCAAAGGATAATCATGTCACGGTCAAAGGGGGCAAGGGCGAGCTGAGCTGGACTCTGCCGGAAGGCATCTCCATCTCCGTGGAGGGTTCTGAGCTGAGTGTGAAGCGTGCGGATGACTCCCGCCGCCTGCGTGCCTTGCACGGCACCAACCGGTCCCTGCTTTCCAATATGGTGGAAGGCGTCTCCAAGGGCTTCGTGAAGGAGCTGGAGATCGTGGGCGTGGGTTTCAAAGCTGCGGTGAAGGGCAAACAGCTGGATCTGGCGCTGGGCAAGTCCCACCCCATCCTGCACCCCATCCCGGCAGGCATTACAGTCACCGTCACCGAGAACACCAAGATCAAAGTAGAAGGCATCGACAAGCAAGTTGTCGGTCAGTTTGCTGCTGAAGTCCGCGGTTACTACCCGCCGGAGCCGTACAAGGGCAAAGGCGTGCACTACGTGGGCGAGCATATCCGCCGCAAGGAAGGCAAGAGCGTCGGCAAGTAATCACATCCAACTTATCATTTTCATCATGAGTACGATTAATCGTAAAGCCGTTCGCCGCCGCGTCCGCGCTCGCATTCGCAAAAAGATATCCGGCACCGCAGAGCGTCCGCGTCTGGCTGTGTTCTTCTCGAACCAGCATGTATACGCTCAGGTGATCGATGACACAAAGGGACACACCCTCTGCGCCGCGTGCTCCAAGACTCTGGGACTCTCCCGCGCCAACCTGGACACCGCTGCTAAGGTCGGTGAGGAAATCGCTAAGAAGAGTCAGTCCGTAGGCGTGAAGGAAGTTGTTTTCGATCGCGGCGGCTTCCTTTACCACGGGAAGGTCAAATCCCTGGCGGATGCCGCTCGTCAGGCAGGTCTGCAATTCTAACCCGCAATTTTTATGAGTACTGAAGAACAGAAAGAGAAAGAGACTCCGGCAAAGGTCGCTGCCCCCGCTGAGGCGGCTGCCGCGCCTGCAGATTCTGCCGCCGCTGCGCCATCGCAGGGACGCGCGTCGCGCCGCGAGGGTGGAAATGCCCCGCGCTCCGGGCAGCGTGCCCAGCGTCGCGAAGCTCCCTCCCAGCGCCGCGGGAGTGATCCCGTTGCGGAGGATGGTCCCCAGCTGGTGGAAAAAGTGGTGCATGTGAACCGCTGTGCCAAGGTAGTGAAGGGCGGTCGCCGCTTCTCATTCTCTGCCCTCGTAGTGGTAGGGGATCGCAACGGCAAGGTCGGTCAGGGCTTCGGCAAGGCGAATGAGGTATCGGATGCCATCCGCAAAGGCACAGATGCCGCCAAACGCGCCATGAAGAAGGTGACCGTGGTGAATGACACCCTGCCGCATGAGATTTACAGCGAGTTCGGCGGCGCAAAGATTGTGCTCAAGCCCGCTGCCCCTGGTACCGGTCTGGTCGCCGGGGAGAAGGTGCGTGCCGTGTTGGAAGCGGCTGGCGTGAGCAACGTCATCGCCAAATCGCTCGGTTCCTCGAATGCCGCCAACGTGGTGAAAGCAACCATGCAGGCTATGCTTTCCATGCGCACGGCGGACCAGGTGCTTTCCGCACGCGGCAAAAAGAAAAAGGAGCAAGCTTCTGTGTGATCTCCTGTTTTTGTGAACCCCTGAGTTTATTATCACAACCATGTTGACTCTGAACAATCTCAAGCCAAATCCCGGTGCCAAACACCGCAAAAAGCGCCTTGGCAACGGCGAGAGTTCCGGCCTTGGCAAAACCTGCGGCAAGGGCAACAAGGGACAGAAAGCCCGTTCCGGCGGCTCAATTCGCCCCGGCTTTGAAGGCGGTCAGATGCCCCTGCATCGTCGCTTGCCGAAGAAGGGCTTCAGCAATGCTCGTTTCCGCGATAACATCGCCATTGTCAACCTCAACCAGCTGGAGGCCTTCTTTGAAGCAGGCGCTGCTGTGACAGAGGCGGAGCTGCGTGCCGCAGGTCTGGTAAAAGGCGTCTGCGATGCAGTGAAACTGCTGGCGCAGGGCGAGCTGAGCAAAGCCCTCACGATTTCCGTGGATTTTGCGAGCGAAGCCGCAAAGAAGAAGGTGACCGCCGTCGGCGGAAGCCTCACCGTGCTCTCCGAAAGCAAAAACTGAATGCACGTTTTATCCCGCGCGGCGGCAGAATCGGGTGCGCATGGCGCCTCTTCTGCCCCGCGTGGTGCGCTTAATCTGACTATTCTCTCGAACCGAACACCATGTTAGCTGCCTTTGCCAACACAATGCGCGTGCCGGAGCTGCGGAGCCGCATCCTCTTTACCCTGGCCATGATCGTGGTCGTGCGTCTCGGGGTGCATCTTCCCCTTCCGGGTGTGGATGTACACGCGCTCACCACCTACCTCCAGGAGCAGGCGGCGGAGGGCGGTGGCGTGTTCGGAGCCCTCGGCGCCATCCTCACCATCTTTTCCGGCGGCGGTTTGCAGCAATGCGGCATCTTCGCCCTCGGCATCATGCCCTACATCTCCGCCTCCATTATGACCCAGCTGACGGGAGCCGTGCTCCCCTCGTGGAAGAAGATGCTGCAGGAGGAGGGCGGCCGCCAGAAGATGACGCGCTACACGCGCATCCTCGCCATCATTATCGCCGTCGTGCAGGGGTACCTGCTCACCCGCACGCTGGAGAATCCCTCCTCCATCGGGCTGGATGTGAGCAACCTCGTCATGCACCCGGGGTGGATCTTCACCATCACCACCATCTTCATCATCGTCACCGGCACCATGTTCCTCATGTGGATCGGTGACCAGATCACTGAGCGCGGCGTGGGCAATGGCATCTCTCTCATCATCTCGGTGAATATCATCTCCGCCCTGCCCGGCGCCTTCTCCCTGGCGTGGAAGACCTGCGTGATGCGCGGCGGCACGGAGATTAACCCGCTGGGCTCTCTCGCCCTCGTGGCGCTCATTCTCTTCATGGTCCTGGTGGTAGCGCTGGTTGTCACTGTGAGCCAGGCGCAGCGGCGCATCCCGGTGCAGGCTGCAAAACGCGTCATCGGTCGCGGAAAAATGACCCAGGGCGGCACCACCTACCTGCCTCTCAAGCTCAACTACTCCGGCGTGATGCCCGTCATCTTCGCCACGGCCATCCTCGCCCTCCCGGGCATGATCGCCCAGCAGATTTTCCCCGGAGACACTTTCGTGGGCGCCATCGTCTCTGCCATTCTTTCGCCGAGTGACATCTGGTATTACCTGATCTCCTCGTTCATGATCTTCTTCTTCTCCTTCTTCTGGGTGGCTACCATGTTCCAACCCCAGCAGATTGCAGAGGACCTCAAACGCTCCGGCAACTATATCCCAGGCGTGCGTCCCGGTCCGCCCACTGCCACTTTCCTGGACCTCACCATGACCCGGCTCACCTTTGCCGGCTCTCTCTTCCTTACGCTCATCTACTTCCTGCCCAGCCTGCTTTCCGTGTTCGGCTCCCTGCCGCATGTGGTGACACAGTTCTTCGGCGGCACTTCCCTGCTCATCTTAGTCGGTGTGCTGCTGGATATGATGCGCCAGGTGGAAGCCACGCTGTTGCAGAAGAATTACGACGGCTTCATGAAGAAGGGTCGTCTGCGCGGGCGCTATTCGCATCTGCAAGGCACCGGCGCTCCGGCAGAGAGCAAGGGCATCGTTATCCTCTGGGTGCTCATTGCCTTGGCTGTGCTCGCCTGCCTCATCATCATTATGCCGTAAATGGACCGACGAGATCTTGGTTTGCAGGACAAATCCATCTTGCTAACGTCGGAAATTTGTGCTAGTCTCCTTCCCGTCTTTTTATGAGATTAGAACTCCAGAATTTCGCCTTTGTCAGGAAGGCTGATATTGTCATTGACGGCATAACCGTCATCGGAGGGGACAACAATACCGGCAAGAGCACTATCGGCAAGGCGTTGTTTTCCGCCTTCTATGCTCTTCATGATATCGAAAGCAAGGTGAAGGACGCGCGTAGTCAAGCCTTTGCATTAGGTCTTGCCGGGCTTCTTCGGGAGCAGAAAAACGTCACGTTCGCGCCTTCGCATTATGGTCGACTCTTCAATTTTGCCACCCAATGCATCGATGACGTCCAGCATTTAAGCGAGTTCATCCCTTTCCTCACCGGGCTGAAGATCGCATTGCCTGCGGAAGCTGAGGCGACCGTTGCGAGCGGTGCGAAAAACTCACTCGACACCGTCATGCAGTGGCCCCGGGAAAAAATTGTGGGTCAACTCGTTCAGGATTCTTTTCGTCAGGTCTTCAACGGGCAGATCAACTCCCTCATTTCCCCGGAATCCAAGGCTCAGCTCTCCCTCAAAATCAAGCAGGACGCAATCCGCATTTCCTTCTCCGGAGATAGGCTCGAGCAACTGGACGCCGGCATCACGCTGCTCAACAAGGCCTTTTTTTACAATAATCCCGTTATTATCGATGGCGTCAACGGGGAATTCCCTGCCAATACGGCCAGTCGCTATATGGCATCTCTGATTGCCGGAGCTTCTCCCGGTGAAATGAAGGGGGAGAATGTGCTTCTGCGCTCCATGCAGGACGAAAAGCTTGCCCATGTCTATGAGGAACTCAGGCACATTGTCGACGGCAAGCTCGAATTGGCCAATGGCGAACTTGTTCTGCGGCAAACTCAATTTGAGAAGCCTGTTCTGCTGAACAACCTCTCCTCCGGGCTGAAGGCATTCGTCCTGCTCAAACTCCTCCTTGAGAACTCCATACTCAGGGAGAGAGACATTCTCATCCTCGACGAACCGGAAATTCACCTTCATCCCGTCTGGCAGCTTCATTTTGCCGAACTCATCGTGCTCCTCCAGAAGCACTTTAATCTCACGACAGTCGTAACCACGCACAGCCATTTTTTCCTGAACGCCATACAAACCTTCTCCGGAAAACACCAGACGCAGAACTGTTTGAAGCTTTACTACGCTGAAAGCACGGATGAAGGCGCCATTTTTGAAGATGTGACTGCCACGCCGGAGATCCTCTACCGGAGAATGGCTGACGCTGTCTCTATTCTCACCCAGGAGCGCGCAGACCTCTGAAGGACACTTCCTCTGCTATGAAAAACGGCGGCGAAACCTCCCCCGGAGTCATCCTGAAGGATTACCTTGTTCCCCTTCATCAAACCTCCCTAGACATTGCGCACAATGAGGAGATGACAACATCTGATCTCATGGCGTACAGCTTTGACGGAATTGCGAAGCAACATGCTTGCGTCCGCCGGGCGCAGCCTCTCCCCTCCGTGGATGCAGTGTATATCGACTCTCAGAACACGCCGTACTTTATCGAGTTTAAGAACGGAAAATTGTCGAACGTCGGAAAAAAGGAACCCTCTCTCACGTCAAAAGTGACAGCCAGCGTTCTCCTGGCCCTCGATCTCCACCTCCTCGAAAGCCTCGCTTCTCTCCAGAAAAAAGGACGTTTCATCTTCGTGTATCGCGATGATACAACGAACGTATATAACCAACAAATCGAAAACCATATACTGGAGGAGTCGGGAACGGATGCCATCAAGCAGGTCAATGCTATCAGCTGGCTGTTCCGTAAGGCTGAATCGCTCACAAAGGAACAATTCAATCAGACTTTCCTTCCCGGCATTCTCCCCCATTCGCAGCCCTAACGCGGAGTTTTTTCCGGCGTCTTTCTTCCTCGCCCTGTTTCTTCGCGGGGCGGTTTTGCACGAGATGATCTGTTAGATTTCACTCTTCGTCAGGCTTTTCGGCAGGTGATTCTGCGTCAAATTTGATAATTTCTCAAGCGGTTTGCCGTATTTTCACGAACTGTCGCAGAAAATTGTTCACAGCATACTGCTTATCAGTTATGACGGTTTCAATCATTTTGTCCGGAGACGCAAAAAAAAAAACTTCTCCCCTGAAGAAGGTTTACCCCTTGTATTTACATTGAGGAAGTGCTAGAGTAGAGAATCAGGGAGGAAAGAATGATGCAAAAAAGATTCTCAATCCAGGGTATTCCTGGGTGGCGGAGCTTGCTTCCGTCGCTCGCGTGCTGCTTCCTGCTGGGGGTGGCCAATGTTCTTCGGGCTGATGAGCAGCCGCTTGTTGTCCCATCCGGAGCAGAGGTTTTGTTTTCAGGAAAAGGCGAGGGCAATGAGGAATATGCAACCCTCCGGCAGCAGCTGGGCGCCGCCAGGGGAGGCAGTGAAATCAGCAGAAAAGATGAAGCGGGTCTGACCCCTCTGATGCGCGCGGCAAAATTGAACGACCGCCTCGTCGTCGCCTGGCTCCTTGCGAAGAACGCCTCCACGGAAATCACAGACAACGAAGGAAAAACAGCCGCCGACTACACATCGGATGAATCGATTCGCGAGGCCATTCTCTTGTGCCGGACCGACAAACGTCCGTTGAGTCAGGAGGAGAAAAGCGAGCTTGAAAAGCTCCCGTATGACAATCTCGCAGAACTGGTTGCAAAAACGGGGGACGATTCCCCCGCCTCGTTGCGCATGCTCGTCACCCTGCTGCGCAGCGGTCAGAATGCGAGGGAGATTGATTACCACCCCGGCATGGGCGTTTTGTTTTCAAGCATCCTCTTCCGCCACTGGTTCGATGTCCGCAAAGCAGCCGGCGCTCACTACGAGGGAGTGATTTCCCCGGACTTCCTGAGACTCGCCGTTGCCCTCGGATTCCGTGCGGACACGCGAGACTCGCTCAAGCTCCTGCTCTTCGCAGAGGCCATCGATGATACAAATCTCATGCGCGCCGTGCTCAGCCGAGAGCCGAACCTCCTCCGGCAGCAGGACCAGCTTGGGCAAATCATCGGGCAGCTCTCCTCCTCTGCCGCCCTCCACGCGCTTCTGGATTCCGGCCTCGATCCTCATCAACGCTGGACGGATCGCAAGTCGGGCGCGACGTCCACGCTGATCTACTGCGCGTGCCTCGGCAAGGCTAACCCCGATGTGATTCGCGCCCTGGTCGATGCCGGGGCTCCTCTCCCTCCCCTTCCCGAGAATGCCAACCCCATCACATTCTACATCCGCTTCGGGGAGGACAGCGTCGTCGCTGTGGAGGCCCTCATCAAAGCCGGTGCGGACATCAACAAGATCGGAACACCCAGGAAACCGGGCAGTATTGCCGGCATCCCTCCCGTCGTCGCAGCCTCCTTTTCCTCTCCCCAAATTCTCCGCTTCCTCCTTTCGAAGGGAGCCGACCCGAATGACGTAGCGGCAGAACCTCCCGAAGGAAAACGTTGCGGGATCTCCCCGCTGCATGCCGCCGCAAAGGCGGGACGCGCCGACATCATCCGGCTCCTCCTGGAGGCCGGGGCGGATCCGAACAAGCCGGAGGAATCCACCGGCTTCACCCCCCTGCACCACGCTGTCCGGGCAGGTCGCGTGGAAGCCGTGAAAACGCTCCTGGATGCCGGCGCGCGGGCGGATGCCTGCGTGAAGCTCCCGCCGAACGGGAAGATGCAGAAGGGCAGCGTCCTGGAGCTGGCTCTCTTCGGCTTCATCACAAGGGACGGCAGCAAACGCCCGGACTTCTACAACAGGGAGCAGCTGCAAATCCTCCACACCCTCTTTGACGCCGGTCTCGCCTGTGATCCGCAGGCCCTGACCTTCCTCCCCAATCGCGATCTTCCGCCCGCGCTGCGTGAGGAAATCGGGCTTCTTCTGCTCGATCGCGGGGCCGATCCACTGGCCACCTTCAAGGGCAGAACGAGCCTTATCAACTATTGCTCCGGCGGAACGACCATCGCCAAACGCCTCCTCGATGCGGGGGTGCCTGTCAACGCCGTTGCGGAGGACGGCGCTTGCGCGTTGGACCAGGCCGTTGCCGATGATCAGAAAACTGTCGCTGACTTCCTCCGCAGCGTCGGCGCGCAGATGGTCGGTCGCGTTCGCATGGCGTCGCCCGCCGCTTTGCAGAGATTGATTGAAAACGGACTCAAGGTGCCGCCGACCGCCTTTACAGACATCCGCTTCACCTCCTCTCATCTCGCCAGTTTCTATTCGAAAAACGACCTTCACCGCGCGGCTGAAATCCTGAAAGCAGCCGGGGCGGATCCCGCTCAGCCCCTGCTGCTGCATATTGACCATGAATTTGAGCCGATGCACGTGCTGGTTGACATCGGCTTCGACCCCAACGTCACCAACGAGGACGGCGAAACTCCTCTGATGGTCTGCTCCGGCTCCCCCGCCATCGTCCATCCCCTCCTGAACATGGGCGCCAGGGTCGACATCACGGACAAAGCGGGGAAGAACGCCCTCATCCATGCGCTGACCCACGGCAACAACCTCGTTGTCGTAGGTTCACTCCTGCGTGCCGGGGCCGATCCGAAAGCCGTCGATCATGAGGGAAACTCCGCACTTTCCATCGCCGTGAAAAAGGACTTCTTCGACCTTATCAAGCCCTTTGCCGACTGCGGCTGCCAGGCGGAGGTGAAAACCCTCCTCACGACCCCCGATGAAGCGGGAAACACCCCATTCATGAGGGCCATGCTCGTCCCGAAACTCCCTCCGAGAATCGTCAGGGAGCTGATCGCTCTCGGTTCCGATGTCAACGCGCGGAACGCGGAGGGGAAGACCCCGTTGCACTTCCTCGTCACCAATCCCGGCAACATCAACGCCACCGTCCAGGCGCTCCTCGCTGCGAAGGCGGATATCAACGCCCGGTCAAAAGACGGCGTGACACCCCTCATGCTTGTCTGCATGACGAAGAACCCCGGCAAACGCTCATACCGTCTCGCGCAGCTCCTGCGCAACAACGCTGACCCCAACATCCAGGATTCCGCAGGCAATACGGCAGCCATGCACCTCGCGAATACGGCGGATGCCGATGCCGATGTCGGCAAGCTCCTCGAGGCCGGCGCCAGAACCAATCTCAAAAACAAAGAGGGCAAAACCCTCCTTCAAATCGCCAGGGAGCAGAACCGCGAAAAGATCGTCCAACTTCTGGAAAGCAAAGGCGTAACGCTTTAGCTCCGCAGGGTCTCCCGAGTTCCCGTCGTCCCCGCCCCGTCAGGGGCGGGCGCGTTTTCCCCGTCCGATTTCGCGTGCGGGTCCGGTGGTCTCAAATTGTCAATCATTCCTTGAATTCTCCCCTGCGGCTGTGTTAGAATGCCCGTGTTATCACAGGAGGACAAGACATGCTACAAACAGATTTTCTGGTGGTGGGATGCGGCGTAGCGGGGTTAAGTTTTGCTCTGCGGGCGGCGGAACACGGGAAGGTCACGATGCTCTGCAAAAGCGATCCGCTCGTATCGAGTTCTGCGAAAGCGCAGGGAGGCATTGCGGCTGTCACGGATAAGAACGACACGTTCGAGGAACACATCGCAGACACCCTGGATGCCGGCGCCGGTCTGTGCGATGAAGCCGCTGTGCGCACCATCGTGACAGAGGCGCCGGAGGCGATTCACGAGCTGCTGGAGTGGGGGGTGGACTTCGACCAGATGAAGGACGGCTCTTTCGAGCTGGGACGCGAGGGCGGCCATGGCAAGCGCCGCATCCTGCATGCAAAGGACACCACCGGTCTGGAGGTGAGCACCAAGCTGCTGGAGTGCGCCATGAAGCACCCGAACATCACCCTGCTGGACCATCACATCGCCATCGATCTCATCACCACGGCAAAGCTCGGCTGCGTCACGGAGGATCGGGTGCTCGGCGCTTACGTGCTGAACCCCGCCACCGGCGAAGTGGAAATCTACCGCAGTGACCGCGTGCTTCTGGCCACGGGTGGCGCCGGGCGAGTGTACATGTACACCACCAACCCCGCCACCGCCACGGGAGACGGCATCGCGATGGCCTGGCGCGCAGGGGCTCAGGTGGCAAACATGGAGTTCGTGCAATTTCATCCCACCACCTTCTACAACCCCGGGAGCAGTGACCGCGAGGGGCTCACCTTCCTCATCTCTGAGGCAGTGCGCGGCGAAGGCGGCATCCTGCGCGGTCCGGACGGTCAGGAGTTCATGCACAAGTACGACCCGCGCAAGAGCCTCGCGCCGCGCGACATCGTCGCCAGAGCCATCAACAGTGAGATGCTGCACACTGGTCACCCCTGCATGTACCTGGACATGACCCACAAGCCCGCGGGCTTCATGGCAGAGAGATTTCCCCACATCTATGAAACCTGCCTGAGCTACGGCGTGGATGCGCAGAAGGACATGATCCCCGTGGTACCCTCTGCGCACTACCAGTGCGGCGGCGTGAAGACGGACACGAACGGTCGGAGCACGCTGCAGGGGCTGTACGTAGCCGGCGAGAGCGGCTGCACCGGCCTGCATGGCGCCAATCGCCTCGCCAGCAATTCCCTGCTGGAATGCGTGGTGATCTCCAAGCGCGCCCTGGCTGCCATGCTCATCCACCAGCCGATCATCCACAACACGGATTCCTACCCCATCCCGGAGTGGAAGCACGGCGACCGCGTGCCGCAGGATGACCTCGCCATCCTCTACCATTGCTGGGACGAGGTGCGCCGCACCATGACCGACTACGTAAGCATCGTCCGCACGGATCATCGCTTGCAGCGCGCCGCTGCCCGCCTGCGCAACATCAATCGCGAAATCCACGAATACTACTGGGGCTATCGTATCACGCCGGAAATTCTCGATCTGCGCAACCTCGCCCTCACCGCCTCCCTCATCATCGACTGCGCCATCCGTCGCCGCGAGTCCCGCGGTCTGCACTACAATCTCAACACCCCGGATAAACTCCTGCAGGCCAGACCGACCGTCCTGCACAACGGTCAGTGAGCTCGAATTCTCCACCCGGCAGCATTCTCGCGCCTCCGATTTCCTTCTGAGTCCCTCATTCGCCACTTCTCCACTTTTCCACGGGATGCTTTTTCCTCTCGCCCTCCTCGTCTTCCTCGCCCCCTGCGCTTTCGCAGCGGGCATCACCGGCAGCACGGGTGGGCAAGGGCGGGTGGTGACTCCCTCCCACGCGCCGCAGCAGACCCGCGTCATGAGCGAGGAAACACTCCGGAAGATGGCAATCAAAGCCGGTCCTCTGCGCCCGACCATCGACCAGAGCAAGCGCAGCAACTTCCCGGACCCCAAAAAACACCCCACGCCGCCGCGCCCCGGCGCCATGCCATGGCACTTCGATATCACCGCCACCTGGTTCTACATCGGCGAACTCGCGACACGCCGCAACCCCGTGCCGAACACCGCCAGCAGCTGGGACAGCGCGTGGGACGACAACTACGGCGGCTACGATGACCCCGACCCCGCCCGCCGCGATCCCAAAACCTACGCCCCGCGCGGGTTCACGCCGAAGCTCAACCCCTTCTACGTCGCGCTGCCGTACAACGACATCGACCACGGCGGACCGAAGCCGGAAGCCCCCCGGGTGATTCCGTGGTACCGGCGGGATAAGGATGGCAAGTATGAATCCGTCTGCCGCGGCGTCTGGGTGCAGATTTACTACCGTGGTCGCTATTGCTTCGCGCAGTGGGAAGACTGCGGCCCCTTCCTCACCGATGATTGGGAATACGTCTTCAAAAACAAACGCCCGCGCAACATGCAGAACAACGCCGCCGGCATCGACATCTCCCCTGCCGTGCGCGATTATCTCGGCATCACCGGCGGCTCCGCCGTGGTGCACTGGCGCTTTGTGGATTTCTCCCTCGTGCCGGGCGGACCCTGGGCCCATTTCGGCAAGGACAATCCCTTCGTCAACCCCGCGCTCAAGGATGCCATCCGCAAATTCGGCATCAAATACCACATCAAAACCTCCCACAAGTAAACTCATCCTGCGCCCGACGCTCCACCCAACTCCTCCATCAACGGCATGTTTTCCTCTCTCCTTTTCGACTGGTCCGGCACCCTCTGCGACGATCTCTCACTGACGCTGCAGGCGACTAACTATGTGATTTCTCAGTACGGTCTTCCTGCGTTGGATCGCGCGGCATTCCGCGCGGAGTTCCAGCTGCCTTACCCGGCGTACTACTCGTGGAAAACCCCGGGCGTGCCCATTGAGGAGCTGGAAGAGCATTATCGCCACATTCTCAATTCCCCGGAAGCCGTGCCCGTCACTCTGCTGCCGCATGCGCGCGCATTTCTGGACTTCTGCAAGGCCCGCGGCATCCGCTGCTTCATCCTGTCGAGCATGGATTCCCGCGCCTTCGTCCGCCAGGCGCAGGAGCTCGGGGTGTACGACTGCTTTGAGGGCATCCACACCGGCATCCTGAACAAAGAGGAGCATATTCACTCCCTCCTCGCCCGGCACGGCCTTCGCGCCGCAGACACCGCCTTCATCGGCGATATGCAGCATGACATGAAGGCGGCCCATGCCGCTGGGGTCTGCGCCATCGGCGTCCTCACCGGCTACAACAACGCCGCCCAGCTGCACGAGGCGGAGCCGGATCTCGTCGTGCCGCATCTCGGCATGCTGCAGCAGCTCATGCAGCGCAGCTCCCCCGCCGCCTCTCCGAGCGACCTCATCACCCTTCATTCTCTGAGCTTCGAATGCCGCCTCGGCGTGCCGGAAGAAGAACGCGCCACCCCGCAGCCCGTGCGCGCGGATGTCTCGCTCGTCCCGCCCATCCCCTTCTCCGGCATGCTCGACGACATCACCCGCAGTATCGACTACGATGTCCTCGCCCGCGACCTCATTGCCCTGGCGCAGGCTGAGCCGACCTGCCTGCTGGAGACTCTCGCCCGGAAGCTTGCCGACTCCTGCGTCGCCCACGGCGCACTCTCCGCCACCGTCACCCTGCACAAATTTGCCCTGCCCTGCACCTCCTCCGTCTCAGCCAGGGCGCATGCGTAATCAGTCGAGTCGGGGGCTTTCGCCCCGCTCACACCACCGTACGTGCCTTTTATGGTATACGGCGGTTTCCTGACCTTTGCGGGCGACGCTCTGCAATTCTCCCGGATGCGTTCGGAGCCATTCTCCCGCGTTGCGATGCTCATCCCATCCCCTCCCGTTGCTCTTCTCCAGCTCTCCGCGGGGCGCCGAAACGGGTCTCTCAGGATAGGACATGCAGCTTTCTCACAGTGCAAGCCGGATCCGGATCTACCACCAGGGCAAACGCGTTGGGAATGCGTTTGCTTATGGACCATGGATGATGTACCATGTACCGATGTACCGTGTACCATGGATGAAGTTAGCGCGCTAGCGCGCGAAGCTGCAATGCGCTAGCATTGGTGGAGGGTTCAACATAAGCGTTATTGCGTTCGAAAGGTTCTTGGTCATGCAGAGCCGTGGCCACCGCTCTGCTACATGGTACATCTCAAAACCTTTCTTGACACAAAACTACGTCGCTTCAGAAATTCGCCTTGCTACCCTTCGCAGCTTCGCGCGCCAGCACGCAAATCCTCTGTTCAGGGCATAAAAAACCGCCCGCGGGTATCTCTCCCACGGGCAGTTAAAACAATGAAAGGGGGTAACCAACCACCCTACACCCGCATTGAAGCAATTTTCCTTTTGTTTGTCAAGTTTTTTTGGGCGAAATCCCCCACCCCGGTTTCCCAGGGTGGGGCTGACTTCGCTCAGTTGAGCATCACGAACAGCAAATATATCGCCTTTTCGATCAGCTCGGCGTTCTCCTCTAGGAGGATCGCCTGCTCCGTCAGTTTTGGTATGGTTGGTACTTTCATTGTTTGAACGCACCCGCCGGAACCTCGCCCTGACGGGCGCAGGGATATTTTAACCGTTTTTTCCGTGCAAGTCAAGCTTTTCCGCAAGTTTTTTCTTTTTTTTGCTGTGTTTTTTTTTGCCGTTAAGGCGATTTTTTCCTTGACAACTCACGCCTCCACCGTAAAATTCACGGCGTTATGATGACGCCGAAAGAACTCGCAAAAGCCCTGAAACAGCGCAAGATTCCACGCTCGGAGGTTGTCGCCCGAATGGGCGTTGGGCGTAGCACGCTCGATCACTGGCTCGCCGGGGCAAGTCCCATCCCCGCCCGCAAGCAGCGCGTGCTCGAGGAAATTATCGCCCAGGAGACGCACCCGGAATTCAACGCCGTTGCCTCCTTTTCTGTGCGCTTCTCCATCCGCGAGCTGCGCAAGGTGAAAGCCATGTGGGGCAACGCCTCCACGCCCGCCAGCATGGAGAAACTCCTGCGCTCTCTCGCCCTCGGTGAGCGCAAGTTGCCAAAAACGGAATAAATTTCCGCACTGTGCGCTTCGTGAAACCGCTGAAAAATTGTAATGTGCGCGTTGCGCAGTTTTTTACACCGCAAAGCCTGCAAAGACGGCTCCGCTTCCAAAAAACTTTAGGGCAAACGCATTCCCAATGCGTTTGCTCATGTACCATGTATAAAGTTAGCGCGTTTGCGCGCGAAGCTGCAATGCGCTAGCATTGGTGGTGGGTTCAACATAAACGTTATTGCGTTCGAAAGGTTCTTGGTCATGCAGAGCCGTGGCCACCGCTCTGCTACATGGTACATTTCAAAACCTTTCCGGTCCCAAAAGCGCGTCGCTTCAGAAATTCGGCTTGCTACCCTTCGCAGCTTCGCGCGCCAGCGCGCAAATCCCCTGTTCAAGGCATAAAAAACCGCCCGCGGGTATTTCTCCTACGGGCAGTCTAAAACATGAAGATGATCACCAACCGATCATCTGAGTGTATTGTAACGGTTTAACTCGTATCCGTCAATCCTTTTTTCGCGAAATCCCCCACCCCGGTTTCCCGAGGTGGGGCTGACTTCGCTAGTTAAGCATCACGATCAGCAAATATATCGCTTTTTCGATCAGCTCGGCGTTCTCCTCTAGGAGGATCGCCAGCTCCGTCAGTTTGGTGTCGGTTGGTGTTTTCATGTTTTGAAGCACCCGCCCGGGACCTCGCCCTGACGGGCGCAGGGATATTTTAACCGTTTTTTCCGCGCAAGTCAAGCTTTTTCTGATTTTTTTCGCAAGTTTTTTCTTTTTTTTACTGTGTTTTTTTTAGCCGTTAAGGCGATTTTTTCCTTGACAACTCACGCCTCAACCGTAAAATTCACGGCGTTATGATGACGCCGAAAGAACTCGCAAGGGCCCTGAAACAGCGCAAGATTCCACGCTCGGAGGTTGTCGCCCGAATGGGCGTTGGACGTAGCACGCTCGATCACTGGCTCGCCGGGGCAAGTCCCATCCCCGCCCGCAAGCAGCGCGTGCTTGAGGAAATCATCGCCGAAGAGACGCACCCGGAATATAACGCCGTCGCATCATTCTCCGTGCGCTTCTCCATCCGTGAGCTGCGCAAGGTGAAAGCCATGTGGGGCAACGCTTCCACGCCTTCCGGCATGGAGAAACTCCTCCGCTCTCTCGCCCTCGGTGAGCGCAAGTTGCCAAAAACGGAATAAATTTCCGCACTGTGCGCTTCGTGAAACCGCTGAAAAATTGTAATGTGCGCGTTGCGCAGTTTTTTTGCACCGCAAAGCCTGCAAGATGGCTCCTCTTCCAAAATCGAGTAGGGGGCTTTCGCCCCCTCTCACACCACCGTACATGCCTTTTATGGCATACGGCGGTTTCCTAACCTTTGCAGACAACGCTCTGCAATGAGACGACTACCGCCTCCAGCAGGCGTTTGTCCCAGTTCAGTTCCCCCTTC